>CAZCAK010000136.1:0-5496 GCA_964496605.1 uncultured Acidiferrobacteraceae bacterium
CTCTAATCCTTTTGGCATAACAATTGCTCCATATCGCCTAGGCGGCAGGGGCCGCACGGGGGATCAGTGCGCATTGAAAGGGTCTTAGTCGGGACAGGCTTAGCAGTCGCGCTAGGGGCGGTGCTTGCCTTGCTGGCAACGCTCCTCGGCGCCGATATCGCGGCGCGCTTAGATGTCGACCCGTTCGAGGCCGTGCTATTGGCGTGTCTCGCCGCCGCCCTGGTTTGCGATATTCGCCGGCAGTTTCTGGTACAGCGCGTGCTGGCATCTGCGGTTTTATTATCGAATCTGGCGGTGTTTGTCGCGTCCACCTTACCGCCTCCACTTCATATCGAAGCGCTTCCGGAGATTTCGCTAGTCTCAAGCGGGGTGTTTATCCTCTTGGCGCTGTCGATACTGCTGCTGGATATCCGCCCTAATCGATTCACGCCGTTGCTCCTGCATCTCGCTACGATTTCAGCCCTACTGTTGTCGTTCATCGACCTCATGGGTTACTGGTTCGAATGGCACGCTTCGCTCGGTTGGTATGAATGGATTCGCATGCCGCTGGCCATTGCCTTCGGTGCAATGGTGCTCAGTATCATGGTGTTGGTCCAAGCCTACCGGCGCGAGCAGGCGCCGTGGTCGGGCTCCGGTAACGAAGGCATCAAGATCGCACTCGTGAGCGCCACGGCGCTGGCGGTGGTCGCGTGTATCGCCGGTTTCGGCGGCTTTTCGATCTTGGCCTATCAAACCGAACGCATTCTCGGCGATAGCTTGACCCTAGCGCTGGACGCGCGGGCGCGGGTCGTTGCCAACGCCATCGAGCTCGGCGCCAATGACATGGCGTTTAATGTGTCGCGCCCGCGTTTGCGCAACTTATTACAAGAGAATCTACACCGCCGCTTATCGCCGAGTGAGCGCCAGGAGATTGAACAAATTCTCGACCGCATCGTACGCGACACCGCCGTGCGCGCGGTGTCCTTATTCGATAGCAAGGGCAAGCTCATCGGATCGCGCGGTGTCCTGATTCAACGGTCGGATTTCTCCCACGACCTTGCCACCAAACCGCCGACCCGTTTGCTCTGGAATGGGCAGCAGCCGTTGCTACACATCGACGCGACCATCGAGCATGAGGGCGCGGTGGCGGCGCGCATGGTGATGCAAATGCCGATGGCGGGTCTCGCCGATTTGCTGAACGACGTGAGCGGGCTTGGGCATACCGGCGCGCTCGCCGTCTGTGCACCGGCTGGTGTCGATATGCAGTGTCTGCCGTTGCGCACCAGTGAACGGGTGCTGCGCATCTCGCGCTACTTTCAAGGCCAGCCGTTGCCGATGAAGTATGCGCTCGACGGCAATACCGGAATTGTAAAGACACTGGACTATCGTGGGGTCAAAGTTGTGGCCGCCTACGGTCAGATCGGCAAACTCGGTTTAGGCGTGGTACTGAAGATGGATCGCGGCGAAATGTACGCCCGCATCATCTCGCAGGCGGAATGGCTGGTGCTCGCCGTCATCGTGTTATTGGTTTTTGGCGCGGGCCTTTTGTATTGGTTGCTGACGCCGTTAGTGGCGCGCATGTTGGCCGAGATGAATTTGCGTAAGCGGCAGCAAGAAGAGCTGGCGCAGCGCGAGGCGCGACTGACGCGCCAAAATGCCGCGTTGGTCGAGCTTGCGGCGAGTCAAACGACCGGCCGCGGCGAGCTGGAGCCGGCACTACGGGTTTTGGCCGAAACCGGCGCACGCATTTTGGAGGTAAAGCGCGTCGGCATCTGGCTCTTGCGTGAGAACGAGCGGCAACTGACGTGCGCGACACTTTATAACGGCTTTGATGAGACCCATACCAATGGCGCGAAGCTCGACGTTAATGACTATCCGACGTACTTTCACGCGCTGAATAATATCCGCTGTATCGCCGCGAACGATGCCATGAGCGATCCACGCACGCACGAGCTAGCCGACGCTTATCTAGGCCCCTTGGGTATCGGAGCCATACTCGATGCGCCGATTCGTATCGCCGGCCAATTGGTCGGCGTCGTTTGTAACGAGCATGTCGGTGGGCCGCGCCGCTGGAGTGCGGAGGAAGAAAGTTTCGCCGGCTCGATCGCCGATCTCGTGGCCTTGGAGTTGGAAGGTTATGAGCGCAAGCGTGCCGAACTGATGCTCGCCGGTGAAAAGCGTTGTCTCGAAATGATGGCGCAGGGTGCGTCGATCGAGGCGATCATGGATACGTTAACGCAAAATCTCGAGATGCAGTGCGACGGCACGGTCGCGACGGTTTTGTTGTATGACGATCAACTCGACGTCCTGCGTTATTGCGCTGCACCGAGTCTCGCGTTTGAGCATAAAGACCGTTTGAATGCCTTGATTGCACAAGGTCCGACGCATTCGCCGTGTAGTTTTGTGGTACATGAACGCATACCGGTCTACGCCAACGATTTAGCGACCGAAGAACGCTGGCCGGAGTATCGTCAACTGCTGCAGTCGATCGGTATCGATGCGGTGTCCGCGGTCCCTATCCTCGGCACCGACGGGCACGCGCTCGGCGTGTTCTCGTTGTACTTCACCGGCGGTGCGCAGCTTAGCCGTGATTCGCAAACCTTGGCGCGCGCGGTGCAGCTCGCCGGTATCGCGATCGAGCGCAAACGTGCCGACGCCCGTATCGAGCATCTGGCGCATTACGACCCGCTGACCGGCTTACCCAATCGCGCCTTGTTCAGCGATCGTCTACGGCACGCCTTGACCGATGCAACGCGACGTGGCCGCAGTGTCGCGGTGATGTTTCTCGATTTAGATCGTTTTAAAAATATCAACGATAGCCTCGGGCATAAAACCGGCGATCAATTATTAAAAGAGGTCGCCGAACGCCTCGGCAATTGCGTGCGTCGCGGCGACACGATTGCGCGCGTCGGCGGCGACGAATTCACCGTAGTATTGGCCGATATGGCGCACGCCGAGGACGCCGCGCTGGTAGCGCAAAAGATCGTCGAGGGCATTAAGGAGCCGTTCACGATCGACGGAAACGAGCTTTTTGTCACCGTGAGCGTCGGTATTACCCTATTCCCGAACGACGACGATCGCCCGGAGGAGCTGCTAAAAAATGCCGACGTCGCGATGTATCGCGCCAAAGAGCAGGGGCGCAACAATTATCAGTTCTTCACCCGCGAGCTGAATAATAAAATACGTCAGCGCCTGACCTTGGAGCGTAGTATGCGGCGCGCACTCGAACGCAACGAGTTCGTGCTGCATTATCAACCGCAGGTTTCGTTGATCAATGGTCGCGTGATCGGCATTGAGGCCTTATTGCGCTGGCGCCATCCCGAGCTCGGTCTGGTGTCGCCGGCGGAATTTATTCCGGTGGCGGAAGATACCGGCCTTATTATTCCGATTGGCGAGTGGGTGCTGCGTACCGCCGCGGCACAGGCGTGTCGCTGGCAAGAGCAGGGTGTCGCTCCGATTCATATGTCGGTCAATCTATCGGCGCGGCAATTTCATCAGAAGCAATTGACGCGTACCGTCATGGACGTCCTGGCCGAGACCGGCTTGGCGGCGCGCTATCTCACGCTGGAACTGACGGAATCGATTTTGATGCAAAACGTCACTCATACCGTTGGTGCCCTCAACGAACTGCATGAACAAGGCGTGGCGCTATCGGTCGACGACTTCGGCACCGGCTACGCGTCCTTGAGTTACTTAAAGCGCTTTCCGATCGATGTGCTCAAGATCGACCGCTCGTTTGTGAACGATATCAGCACTGATCCCGACGATGCCGTTATCGTTAACGCGATTATCACCATGGCGCATAGCCTTGGGATTCGCACCATCGCCGAAGGCGTCGAGACGCGTGAACAACTGGCGTTTCTGCGCGCGCACGGCTGTGAGGCGTTTCAGGGTTACTACTTCAGTCCGGCGGTGCCGGCCGACGTCTGCACCGGTTTGCTCTTGTCCAATCGCAAGCTCAGTCCCCTCGATCGCGGCCTCGGTGCCGGTGTCGTGATTAATCGTCAGTCATAGCGTTGCCAATCGTTCGGGCCTATGGCAGGCTGCGTGACGGTTGCCCTTTTTGAACTAATCCATGCACGAACAGTACGATCCCCGCGACGTCGAACGCGCGGCGCAGCGCTATTGGGATGAACACGCGAGCTTTAAGGCCGCCGAAGATTCCCAGCGTCCGAAATATTATTGCCTCTCCATGTTCCCGTATCCCTCGGGCAAATTGCACATGGGCCATGTGCGCAATTACACCATTGGCGATGTCATCACGCGCTTTAAGCGCATGCAGGGCTTTAACGTTTTGCAACCCATGGGCTGGGATGCCTTCGGTCTGCCGGCGGAAAACGCCGCGATGAAGAATAAGGTCGCGCCGGCGGCGTGGACCTACAGCAACATTGATTACATGCGCAAACAGCTCAAAAGCCTCGGCTTCGCGATCGATTGGTCGCGCGAGCTCGCGACCTGCGCGCCGAATTATTATCGTTGGGAGCAGTGGTTATTCACGCGCCTCTTTAAAAAGGGCATCGTCTACAAGGCGAGCGGTGTCGTGAACTGGGATCCGGTCGATCAAACCGTGCTCGCGAACGAACAAGTGATCGACGGTCGCGGCTGGCGCTCCGGCGCGCTGATCGAAAAGCGCGAGATCCCGATGTACTACTTCCGCATCACCGCCTACGCCGACGAATTATTGGCGAAGCTCGACGAGCTGCCGGGTTGGCCGGAGCAAGTCAAAACCATGCAGCGCAATTGGATCGGTAAGAGCCGCGGCATGGAGGTGCATTTCCCCTATGCGAAAGGCGAGGGGGTATTGAAGGTGTTTACCACCCGCCCGGACACGCTCATGGGCGTGACGTATGTGGCCGTGGCGCCGGAACACGTCTTGGCGCAAACGGCCGCGGCGACGAGCGCCAAGGTCGCGGCGTTCATCGAAGATTGCAAGAAGGGCGGCGTCACCGAGGCCGAGATCGCGACGCAGGAAAAGCGCGGCGTCGCCACCGGTTTGTTCGTGAAGCATCCGTTCACTGGTGAGCAAGTACCGGTGTGGGTCGCGAACTATGTGCTCATGGGTTACGGCGAAGGCGCGGTGATGGCAGTGCCGGCGCACGACGAACGCGATTTCGAGTTCGCGCAAAAATATCAGCTACCGATTAAGGCGGTGATCAAACCGGCGCAAGGCGAGTTGGAATTTCCGTTCAAGAACGCCTTCACCGATCACGGCATTTTATTCAACTCCGGCGAATTCGACCGCCTCGATTTCGATCAGGCGTTTACGCGCATGGCGGCGGTGCTGGAGCAAAAACAACTCGGCGCGCCGAAGACGCAATATCGCCTGCGCGATTGGGGCATTTCGCGTCAACGCTATTGGGGTTGCCCGATTCCGATTATTCATTGCGCGCAGTGCGGCGACGTACCGGTGCCGGATAAAGATCTACCAGTGAAATTACCGGAAGACATCGTACCGGACGGCAGCGGCTCGCCGCTGGCGAAGCTGGCGTCGTTTTATCAGACGACGTGCCCGCAGTG
>CAZCAK010000137.1:0-5439 GCA_964496605.1 uncultured Acidiferrobacteraceae bacterium
GCAGATCGAGGTCACGTTCGACATCGACGCCAATGGCATCATGCATGTCTCGGCGAAAGACAAGGCCACCGGTAAGGAAAATAAAATCGTCATCAAGTCGAGCTCCGGTTTGAGCGAAGGCGAAATCGAGCGCATGGTGAAAGACGCCGAGGCGCATGCGGAAGAAGATCGTCGCCAACGCGAGCTGGTCGAGGCGCGCAACCAAGCCGATTCGATGGTGCATAGCGTGCGCAAGACCATGAAGGACATGGGCGATAAGCTCGACAGCGGCGACAAGCAAAAGATCGAGAGTGCGATTACCGCGGTAGAAGAGGCGGTGAAGAGCGACGACAAAGAAGCGATCAAGTCGAAGACCGAGGCGCTCGTGCAGGCGAGCCATAAGCTCGCGGAGCAAATGTACGCTGCGGCTGGCGCCGGTGCCGAGGCGCAGGGTGCGCAGGCGCAAGGCGCCGAAGGCGGCAAGGCGAGCGGCGGCGGTAACGCCGGCGACAACGTCGTCGATGCCGAATTCGAGGAAGTGAAAGAGGCCAAGCGCAGCGGGAAGAAGTAAGCCCGCACCGTTGTCGTTAAACGTCATCTTCATCAAAAACCGGAAGGCGCAGAGCGTTGACCTCTGTGCCTTTCCTGTTTAAGGTCCCCACCATATTGGTGGACCGGCGCATCGAATCGAGTTCTGGGCAATGGCGAAACGGGATTACTACGAAATTTTAGAAGTAACGCGCACCGCGTCGGACGGCGAAATTAAAAAAGCGTATCGGCGTTTGGCGATGAAATATCATCCCGATCGCAATCCGAACGACAAAGCCGCCGAAGCTAAATTTAAAGAATGTAAGGAAGCCTACGAAATTTTGTGCGACGCGCAGAAGCGCGCCGCATACGATCAGTTCGGTCATGCCGCAGTCGAAGGCGCCGCCGCCGGTGCCGGCGGTTTTCACGGCGGTGCGGCAGGATTCGCGGATATCTTCGGCGATGTGTTCGGCGATATCTTTGGTGGTGGCGGTGGACGCCGTGGCGGTAGTCGCGTGCATCGCGGCGCCGATTTGCGCTACAACTTAGAGCTCGAGCTGGAAGAGGCGGTGCGCGGCACTGAGGTGCGGATTCGGGTGCCGAAGCTCGAGCGTTGCGACACTTGCCATGGCTCGGGTGCAAAATCCGGAACCTCGCCGGTCAACTGTCCCACCTGCGGCGGCCTCGGCCAAGTGCGCATGCAGCAGGGCTTCTTTTCGATTCAACAAACCTGTCCCAATTGTCGCGGCAACGGCAAGATCGTGCAGCACCCGTGCGCTACCTGTCACGGCGAGGGTCGCGTGCGTGTTGCCAAGACGCTATCGGTAAAGGTGCCCGCCGGTGTCGACGAAGGTGATCAAATTCGTTTGAGCGGCGAGGGTGAGGCGGGCGAAAACAACGGGCCGGCCGGCGATCTCTATGTGGCAATTCACCTGAAACCGCACGCCTTATTCAAGCGCGAACAAGACGATTTGTATTGTGAAGTGCCGGTGAGTTTTATTACCGCCGCGCTCGGCGGCGATCTCGAGATTCCGACGCTCGAGGGTCGGGCGAGCCTCAAGATTCCGGCCGAGACACAGAGCGATAAGGTGTTTCGCCTGCGCGGCAAAGGCGTCAAGAACGTGCGTAGCGGCCAGTTGGGCGATCTCTATTGTCGTGTCACGGTCGAGACGCCGGTCAATCTCACCAAACATCAAAAGGAATTACTGCGCGAGTTCGAGCAGACGCTGCGCGACGGCGGCGCACGCCATAATCCGCGCGAACAAACATGGGTGGAAAAAGTTAAAAGCTTTTTTGGGTGACGGCCCGCGCCGTCGAGGAGAGCGAAATGAAAATTAAATCGGTATTCGATCACGGGCGGCGCAGGATGATGCAAGGACTTCTTGCCATCGGCGGCGGTGCGGTCTTAGCAGCGAAGGCACAAGATAAGACCGACGATAAGGGTGCCGCTAAAAGCGAAGCGACGCCGCGCTTCCCCGGCGATCCGCCGGAACACTTGGTGGTTTATCAGGTCAATAAGCCCGATCGGGAATATCTCGAGCATATTATTTTTTCGGTCGGCGCGATGCTGCGCCAATATAACGACAATATCAAAATCGTCGTCACCGCCTTCGGCCCTGGCATTCATCTATTGCTAAAAAATCCTAAGCGACCGATCCCTGCGACTTTGCGCGAAAAGGTCAGTAGCCTAAACGACTATGGTGTCGAGTTTCACGGCTGCGGGAACACTTTGAAATCGCTCAAGCTGACTGAGAAAGATTTGCTGCCATTCGTTAAATATGTCGACGTCGGCGCGTCGGATTTGATGGAACTGCAAAAGAAGGGTTACGGGTATATCAGTTGGTAAACGTGTAACTCGCGACGTGCGCGGGGCGCCTGCTCGGCGCCCTTACTTCTTAGCCACTCCGGCGGTCGTTCGCCGCGAAAGACAATCCATCGCTTTGAGACGGCTTCGCATGGTGTTATCCGCATTGAGTTCCATGCGTGTCGAGCACGGAAACGCGCTCATCGGCACAAGGACTTTGAAGTGGAACCTGCGGAATAGTGGGTTAATCGCCCGTCGGCGTAATTCTAAATTCCAAAATATCTGGCAGCGACGCGAGGTGCTCCGCGGCGCGCGTAAAATTTTTATTATCGCGCGTGCGGACGGTGAATTCATACTCGAATACACGGCCTTCGTTTAGTAAAGAAAACATCGGGTGCGCAACATCGATGTTGAGCTGCGTCAATAAGCGGCGGACGCTTTGCTCGGGCATCAAGCGTTCGCGTGTGAAGCGGATATGAATCTTGCCGTAGTGCAGTGATGGTGTGACGATTTCGATCCAACGGAACAGCGATAAGATGCCGATGGTAAGCACGGTACCGAGCGCCGCGGCGAAATAAAAACCGACGCCGACTAGGATGCCGATCGATGCCGTCATCCAGATCGATCCCGCGGTCGTAAGCCCGCGAATCGAGAGGTTGTCTTTCATGATGACGCCGGCGCCGAGGAAGCCGATGCCGGTCATGATGCCCTGGGCCATGCGCGTCGGATCGACGCGCAAGGTATCGAGCGGCACGCCGGCGAGCAACTTCCACTGGTACACCGTGAGCAACATCAGCAATGAGGACGCGGTGCATACCAGCGTATGCGTGCGAAAGCCGGCCGGTCGGCCATGATACGTGCGTTCGAATCCGATCATGCCGCCGGCTAACACCGCCGCCAGCAAGCGCAGCGTGATTGCGAATGCGTCGCTTGAGTCCCACACCATGATCCGAGTGTAGTCGCGCGACCTCAAGGCGTCACCCTTGCTGCGGCGTTAGACCGCTCCGGCCAAATCCATTATTCTCTGGTTTCTCATCCCTCGAGTTTCGCTATGCACAGAATCGCGATCACCGGCGCCTCCGGTCGTATGGGGCGCGCATTGATCGAGACCGGTTTCGCCGCACACGACGCCAAGTTGACCGCGGCGGTCGATCGCAGTGGCAGCGCCTTTCTCGGTATGGATGCGGGCGAATTAGTCGGCGCCGGCGCGCGCGGCGTTAAGGTATCCGGCATCGATGATGCTATGGACCGCTTTGATGTGCTGATCGACTTTACGCGCCCGGAGGCGACACTTGAATATCTGGCGCGTTGTCGCGCGCAGCGCAAGAACCTGGTCATCGGCACCACCGGTTTCGATGCCACCGGCAAACGCGCGATCGAGGATGCGGCCAAGGATATTGCGATCGTGTTCGCGCCGAATATGAGTGTCGGTGTGAATCTGTGTCTGCGGCTATTGGACGTCGCGGCACGCGTGCTCGGCGACGACGTCGACGTGGAAATTTTCGAGGCCCATCATCGCCATAAGGTTGACGCCCCGTCCGGTACCGCCCTACGGATGGGCGAAGTGGTGGCGGCCGCCCTCGGTCGTGATCTCAAGGCGCACGCGATTTACGGCCGCGAGGGCATCACCGGCGAACGCGACCGTAAGGCGATCGGCTTTGCCACCGTCCGCGCCGGCGATATCGTCGGCGAACATACGGTGATGTTCGCCGGCAACGGCGAGCGCGTGGAAATTACGCACAAGGCCAGCAGCCGCGCGACTTTTGCCAAAGGTGCCTGGCGCGCGGCGACCTGGGTGGCCGCGCGCAAAACCGGTCTATTCGACATGCAAGACGTGCTCGGCTTACGCGCTTAACGCGATTTCATTGATTCGACTGCGGCCGTGCCTTAGAATGCGCGACCATTGATGACGTAAACGAAGCGGGAGCGGCTCATGGCCCTCCCGCTTTTGTATGCCTACCGCCCGAGGCCCATGACGCAGCCGGCATTGCTTGCACTTGAAGATGGCTCCCTATTCCCAGGGGAATCCATCGGTGTTTCCGGGGAAACCGTCGGCGAGGTGGTATTCAATACCGCAATGACGGGCTATCAAGAAATTCTCACCGACCCGTCGTACGCCAAACAAATCGTTACCCTGACGTACCCGCACATCGGTAATACCGGTGCCAACGCCGAAGACTTCGAGGCCGCGAAGGTATATGCCGCGGGCTTGGTAATCCGCGATTTGCCGCTCGCGATCAGCAACTGGCGCGCCGAGCAAACCCTGCCGGCGTTTTTGCAAAAACAAAAAGTCGTTGCGATTGCCGGCATTGATACGCGCCGCCTGACGCGGTTACTGCGCGAGAAGGGTGCGCAAAACGGTTGCATCGTCGCCGGCGACAAAATCGACAAACGTCACGCGCTTGCAGCCGCGCGCGCCTTCGCCGGACTCAAGGGTATGGATTTGGCGAAAGTGGTCAGCACCAAAAAGCCGTACAGCTGGGATCAAGGCAGTTGGCGCGCGCCGACGCGCGTGGCGCAGGAAAAATTTAAGGTCGTTGCCTACGACTATGGCATCAAGCGCAATATCTTGTGTCGCCTGGTCGATATCGGATGCAGCGTGCAAGTGGTCCCGGCCAAGACCAGTGCCGCCGATGTCTTGGCGCAAAATCCCGATGGCGTGTTCCTGTCGAACGGCCCCGGCGATCCAGAGCCGTGCACTTACGCCATCGACGCGATTGCGCAGATCGTCGACGCCGGTACGCCGGTGTTCGGTATCTGCCTCGGCCATCAATTGCTGGGGCTTGCTTCGGGCGCGCGTACCGAGAAAATGAAATTCGGTCATCACGGCGCGAATCATCCGGTGGTCGATGTCGACAATGGTCATGTGATGATCACCAGTCAAAATCATGGCTTCGCCGTCGCCGAGGCGAGCCTACCGAAAGCCTTGCGCGTCACGCACCGCTCCTTATTCGATCAGACGATCCAGGGCCTCGAGCGTACCGATCGCCCGGCGTTTTGTTTTCAAGGGCATCCGGAGGCAAGTCCGGGCCCGCACGATATCGCACCCTTATTCGAACGTTTCGCGCGGCTCATGCGCGAACGCAAAACGCGCGGCTAATGCCCGCATAACGACATGCCAAAACGCA
>CAZCAK010000138.1:0-5398 GCA_964496605.1 uncultured Acidiferrobacteraceae bacterium
TTGGTTGAGAAAACCGAACGCGGCACCGGTATTGTAGGCAAGCACCAAGTTGAGCAGCGGCATGACCGCGAGCTCGCGCCCGGGTAAATATTTTACCACTGCAAACTTGCTCGCCTGGTCCGCGATGAACACCACTACGGATACCCACCACCAGCGACGCAGCATTAAGCATACCTCCGTGTTTCACCCTGCCCGACCACATTGGCGACGCAGCGTGCACACAAACCCGAATGCACGAGGTCGGCGCCGACATCGGCGCGCCGGTGCCAGCACCGCACGCACTTTTGATGTACGCTCGGCGTGACGCGCAGCTTGAGATCGCCGAAGCTCGTTGCGTTCGCTCCAGCCGGTGCTGCTTCGTTCCAAACGCTCGCGCGCGAGGTAATCAATACGAATCGTAAATCGTCGGCAAAATGTTGCAGCAAGGCGTGAGTCGCCGCATCTTGTGTGTATAAATCGACTTCCGCTTCGAGCGATGAACCGATCTTGCCCGCGGCGCGCTGCTCTTCGAGTTGTTTCAAGACACTACCGCGCAAACCCTGCAGCGCCGACCAGCGCGTCAATAGGCTTTCCGCCTGCGCGATCTTCGGTAGCTCATGCCAAAGTTCTAGCAACACGCTTTTGTTGCGCGCGCCCGGAATATAACGATACGCCTCTTCCGCGGTAAAACTTAAGATCGGCGCCAATAATCGAATAACCGCATGCGTAATATGGTACAGCGCGTTTTGCGCCGAGCGCCGCGCGTGCGAATCGCGTGCCGCGGTGTAGAGCCGATCCTTCAAAATATCGAGATAAAATCCACCCAGGTCTTCGGAACAATACCGATGCAGGCCCTGCGCCACTGCATGAAACCGAAACGCCGCGTATTCGGTCTGCCAATCGCTTTGCAGTTGTCGCAAATGGGCCACCGCGTAACGATCAATCTCCAACCAATCATTCGGTGCCATGGCGTCGCGCTTGGGATCGAAGTCGTAAAGATTACCGAGCAGAAATCGCAAGGTGTTGCGGATACGCCGGTAACTTTCGACGACGTGTTTCAGGATATCGTCCGAGATGTTCATCTCACCGCGATAATCCGTAGAGGCAACCCAAAGCCGTAGAATATCGGCGCCGAGCGTTGCGATTACCTTTTGCGGTGCGACCACATTGCCCTTCGACTTGGACATTTTCATGCCCTGTGCATCAACGGTAAATCCATGCGTCAAGACACTACGATACGGTGCGGTGTCGTCGATTGCGATCGACGTCAGCAACGAGGATTGAAACCAACCGCGATGCTGATCCGAACCTTCGAGATATAAATCGGCCGGTCGCTGTAATTCCGCGCGGCGCTGCAGCACCGCCATATGCGTCACACCCGAATCGAACCAGACGTCTAGAATATCGTTGACCTTCTCATAACGGGTCGCCTCGGCGCCTAATAATTCGGCCGCATCTAAATTAAACCAGGCGTCGACACCGCGTTGCTCGATCAGCTGCGCGATTTGCTCGATCAACTCAGGCGTGCGCGGATGCAATTCGCCGGTTTCGCGATCGATGAACAAGGCGATCGGTACACCCCACGTGCGCTGCCGCGAGATACACCAGTCGGGCCGGTTCGCGACCATGCCTTCAATACGCGCCTGGCCCCAATCGGGAATCCATTCAACCGCGGCGATTTGTTTGAGCGCCTGCGCCCGCAGGCCGCGCTGCTCCATGCCGATAAACCATTGCGGTGTCGCGCGAAACACGATTGGCGTCTTATGACGCCAGCAATGCGGGTAGCTATGCTGCAGTTTATTGAGCGCGAATAATGCGCCGCTCTGCCTCAAGGTATCGATAATCGCGTCGTTGGCTTGAAAGATCGATTGGCCGCCGAACAAGGACAGCGAGTCAATAAATTTACCGTTGCCGCCCACCGGATTGTCGACCGCGAGCTTATAGCGCCGGCCTACGACATAATCTTCCTGACCATGGCCCGGGGCGATATGCACGGCACCGGTACCGGCATCGGTTGTGACATGCTCACCGAGCACCAGCGGCACGATGCGATCGTAGAACGGATGTTGCAGTTGAATGCCTGCCAGCACTTGCCCAGACGCACGCGCCAGCACGCGATAATCGCCGATGCCGTAGCGCTGCATGGCACCACTTAACAGCGGCTCGGCGATGATTAAGCGTGCATCACCGCGTTCGTTGCGATAGGCGACTAGCACGTACTCGACATCGACATTTAATGCCACTGCCTGATTCGCCGGCAAAGTCCAAGGCGTTGTAGTCCAAATGACGACACGCGTCGGCGTTTGCGTATCGGTGATCCCAAATGCCTTGGCCAAAGCTGCTCGATCCGCGATTTCAAAACCGACATCGATTGCGGGCGAGGTTTTATCTTCGTATTCAACCTCGGCTTCAGCCAGGGCCGAACCGCAATCAATACACCAATGCACCGGTTTAAAACTTTTATAAACATGGCCGCGTGCGGCTATGGTGCCGAGCGCACGTAAAATATCGGCTTCGGTACGAAAATCCATCGTTAAGTAAGGTCGTTCCCAGTCGCCCAGCACGCCCAATCGTTTGAAATCGTTGCGCTGTCCTTCGACTTGCTTCGCCGCATACTCACGACAGGCGGCGCGAAACTGGGCGGCAGTCACCTTGGCACCGGCCTTGCCGATTTTCTTTTCCACCATCAGTTCGATCGGCAAACCGTGACAATCCCAGCCGGGCACATAGGGCGCATCGTAACCGCTCAGACCCTTCGACTTTACGACCATGTCCTTTAGGATTTTGTTAACCGCGTGGCCGATATGAATCTCGCCATTCGCATACGGCGGCCCGTCGTGCAGTACATATTTTTTACGCGACGCGCCGGCGCGACGCAGCTCGCCGTATAAATCGATCGCCTGCCAATGCGCGAGGAATTCCGGCTCACGCTGCGCCAGATTCGCCTTCATCGGAAAATCGGTGTGCGGCAAGTTCAGGGTATTTTTGTAATCGTTATCGCTCATAATCGTTGTATCGTCAGCTCGCCTGGCGCAACCACGAGCGCGCCTCGTCGATATCGGTGACGATGCGCTGCTTCAGTTCCGCGAACGATGCGAAGCGTTGTTCGTCGCGCAGCTTGTGTAAAAAATCCACGTCGATACGCTGACGGTAGATCTCGCGTTTGAAATCGAATAAATGCACCTCGAGCAACGCCCGCTGGCCGTCCACGGTCGGGCGCGTACCGATGTTCGCGACACCCATCACCGGGCGCGCGTCGACGCCATGCACCGATACGATAAACACGCCGCGCAAGGGCAACACGCGGCGGCGCAGGGCGACATTCGCCGTCGGTACGCCGATCGTGCGGCCGCGGCGATCGCCATGCATGACGCGACCAGAGATACGGTAACGCCGACCCAGCAGGCGCTCGGCACTATCGAGCTCACCCGCCGCGAGCGCCTCGCGAATACGCGAACTGCTGACGCGCGCACCGTCGATATCGACGCGCGGCATCGACTCGACGCCAAAACCGGCGCGACGACCCGCATCCACTAACATATTAAAATCGCCGGCGCGATTTTTACCGAAACGAAAATCGTCGCCGATCACGAGATGTTTAATCCCTAAGCGCGCAACCAAAATATCGTCGACAAAATCGCGCGCGCTCAAATTGGCGAGATCGGCATCGAACCGCATGCACAGCAACCGATCGACGCTGTATTGGGCCGCCGCGATGCATTTATCGCCGATCCGCATCAAACGTGCCGGCGCCTGCTGCGGGTGAAAATATTCCTGCGGTTGCGGCTCGAATGTCATCAACAACACCGGCAGACGCTGCCGCGCACCCTCGGCGCGAAGGCGCTCGATCACCGCCTGATGACCGCGGTGCATACCGTCGAAATTGCCGATACTGGCAACGCAGCCGCGATACCGGGGCGCAAGATTGTGCAAGCCGCGAATGAATTCCATAACCGGGACGAACTGTCGCAAACGAGGAAGATTACCGGCTTGGGTGGAGACGGTCCAGGGCGGCGGTCACCGAGGAATCGCTAACAGGCCCAGTCGGGATCGAGCTCCTCGATCACCTCGCGCAAAGGGCGCCGCCCGCCATAGCCTTCGTGATAATTGTGATAGTGCGCAAGCTTGAGTTCGGGAAATTTCCAGCAGAGATAGCCATCACCGGTGTCGAAATCCACCAGCCATAGCCCCTTAACCACGATCCCGAGCCGCTCCATTTTCGCCACCCAGCGCTTCACGATGGTTTCGTATTGGCGCTCAACGGCGCGAATCGCGGGATTGGTTGGCAGCATCGCTTCAAGATTGCGCCGCACCGGCTCAAGCTCGGCGTGCGCCGCCTGCGTAATCTTGCGCACCAAGGGGAACAAGGCCTCGGCCTCGGATAGCGTAAAAATGCGCGGATCGTCGCGCGCCACAATTTGGCGTATATCGGTCATGCGTCGACTATCACTCATCGAGGTTTGTCGTTACTAACGGTGCCGGAAAGGTGGGGCCGAAGCAATAAACTACGCCATTCGACGCGCAAAGCCCACACCGCACCGGCATAAATCGCCACACCGGTAACGACCCAAAAAGATAAACGGCCCACACGATGCAGGGCGTTGGCATTTAACCATGCAGCGGTGGCGTGCCCATCCCACCAAAGGACGGCACCCATGAGCGCGCTGGCGGCGAGGATTTTGACAATAAAGGCGCGCCAGCCGGGATCGGGACGATAGATGCCTTCGCGGTAAAGCCCGCGAAACAGTAAGGCCGCATTGACAATCGCCGCGAGACTGGTGGCCAATGCCAAGCCCACGTGCTTCAAACTGAACACCAACAAAATACTCAAGACAATATTAAACCCGACGCTGACCACACCGATGCGCACCGGCGTTTTCATATCGAAGCGGGCGTAAAACCCTGGCGCCAAAATCTTCACGAACACGAACGCCGGCAAACCGATCGCGAATGCGATTAAGGCGAGCCCGGTCATTTTCACATCGAGCGCGCCGAACTTGCCGTATTGAAATAGCGTCACCACTAAAACATCGGACAACACCACGAGGGCGACGGTTGCCGGGATCGTGATAAGACACGCGAGCCGCATCGCCCAATCGAGGGTGTGGGAAAATTCATCATGCGAGGCGCTGGCGTGTTTCTGCGACAGGCTCGGCAAAATCACAGTTGCGAGCGCTACACCGAAAACGCCGAGCGGAAATTCCATCAAGCGGTCGGCGTAATACAGCCAGGCAACGCTGCCGGTTACGAGATACGATGCGAGCACTGTGTTGACCAATAAATTGACCTGCGCCACCGAGCCGCTGAAGACCGCCGGCAACATTAAGCGAAATACTTTTTTAACACCGGCGTCGGCGAAATGAACGCGCGGCCAGGTCAGCAGACCAAGACGTTTCAAGGCTGGAAACTGAAACAATAA
>CAZCAK010000139.1:0-5390 GCA_964496605.1 uncultured Acidiferrobacteraceae bacterium
ATACCAAGCTCTGCGACTTGGCGCGAGAGCACCACGGTTGCGTCCAAGTGCGCGAACGTCGTCGCCGGACTCGGGTCGGTAAGATCGTCCGCCGGGACGTACACCGCTTGGATCGAGGTGATGGAGCCGGTCTTGGTAGAAGTAATACGTTCTTGGAACACGCCCATCTCATAGGCGAGCGTCGGCTGGTAACCCACCGCCGACGGCATACGGCCGAGCAGCGCCGAGACCTCAGTACCGGCAAGCGTGTAACGATAAATATTGTCGATGAACAACAAGACATCGCGACCTTCGTCGCGGAAATTTTCCGCGATGGTCAAGCCGGTCAGCGCGACGCGCAGACGATTGCCAGGCGGTTCGTTCATTTGACCGTAGACCAGCGACACCTTGTCCAAGACGCCGCCTTCCTTCATTTCGTGATAGAAGTCATTGCCTTCGCGGGTGCGCTCGCCGACGCCGGCAAACACCGAGAAGCCGGAATGTTCGATGGCGATATTGCGAATCAGCTCCATCATGTTGACGGTCTTGCCGACGCCGGCGCCGCCGAACAGACCGACCTTGCCGCCCTTGGCAAAGGGGCACATTAAATCGATGACCTTAATACCAGTCTCAAGCAGCTCGGTGCTCGCCGCCAGCTCGGCGTAAGCCGGCGCCTTGCGGTGAATCGGCATGTTCTTATCGGCACCGACCGGACCCTTCTCATCGATCGGTTGCCCCAGGACATCCATAATCCGGCCAAGGGTTTTTTGTCCGACCGGCACCGAGATCGGCGCGCCGGTATTAGCAACCGGTAAGCCGCGGCGAATACCGTCGGTAGTGCCCATAGCGATGGTGCGCACGACGCCGTCGCCCAATTGCTGCTGCACCTCGAAGGTGAGGCCGCCGTCGACCAGCTTTAGCGCGTCGTAGACTTTCGGCATCGCGTCACGCGGAAACTCCACGTCGACCACCGCACCGATAATCTGGACAATTTTTCCGGAGCTCATGCTCATTCCTCTACAAATATTAAAATTCTGTTTGACGCACGCTCGGCGCGGCGTCGTGAAATTCTTTAAGCTCGCGTCGGATCCGTTGCGCTCAACCCAACCTACTCTTACCTACCGCTAAACCGCGGCCGCGCCGCCGACGATCTCGGAAAGCTCTTGGGTGATGCTCGCCTGGCGCGCCTTGTTGTACTTCAGCTTCAAGTCATCGATCATCTTACCGGCGTTATCGGAAGCAGATTTCATCGCGACCATGCGCGCCGATTGCTCCGAGGCGATATTTTCCACCACGCCGTGATAGACCAGCGTTTCGATATAACGCGTCAGCAGATCGTTCAACACCTCGCGCGAGTCCGGCTCGTAAATGTAGTCCCAGTGATGCTGCAAGACGCTTTCATCTGCTGCCGGCAATGGAAGCAACTGCTGCACTGTCGGTTGTTGCGACATGGTGTTGACGAACGCGCTGTAAACCAGGTCCAAACGATCGATCTTGCCCGCGGTGTAGGCGTCGAGCATCACTTTCACCACGCCGATTAAGTCGTGCGCGTGCGGCGTATCGCCGAGATGCGATGCATGCGACGCGATATTGGCGCCGATGCGTTTTAAAAAACCGAAGCCTTTCGCGCCGATGGTGGCGACATCGATCTCCACTTTTTGATCGCGCCATTCGCGCATGACACCGACCGCGGCGCGCAGCACGTTGGAATTCAAGCCACCGGCGAGGCCGCGATCCGAGGTCACGACAATAATACCGACACGCTTAACTTCCGTGCGTGGCAATAAAAATGGATGGCGATACTCCGGATGCGCGTAATGCAAATGGCCGATGACGGCGCGAATCTTCTCCGCATACGGACGCGCGGCACGCATGCGCTCTTGTGCCTTGCGCATCTTGCTCGCGGCGACCATTTCCATCGCGCGCGTGATCTTGCGCGTGTTTTGCACGCTGCGGATCTGAGTGCGTATTTCTTTACCGGCGGCCATTAGTAGCTGCTCGTCGCCTTGAACTTCTCGATCGCCGCCTTTAATTGCGCCGCGATGTCGTCGTTGTAGTCGGTGGTTTGGTTGATCTTGTCCATCAACGCGCCGTGTTGCGACTTCATATAGGTCTGCAACGCCGCCTCGAACGCCTGCACCTTCTCGACCGGCACATCGTCGATTAAGCCTTGATTTACCGCGAACAGCGATACCGCCATTTGCGCAACCGTGAACGGCGCGTATTGCGGCTGCTTCATGAGCTCCGTAATGCGCTTGCCGCGATCGATTTGCTTGCGCGTCGCTGGATCGAGATCGGAGGCGAATTGCGCGAACGCCGCCAACTCGCGAAATTGCGCCAGCGCCAGACGCACGCCACCGCCGAGCTTCTTCACGATCTTGGTTTGCGCCGCGCCGCCGACGCGCGATACCGACAGACCGGCGTTGATGGCTGGGCGAATACCGGAATTGAACAAATCGGTTTCCAAAAAGATCTGGCCGTCGGTGATCGAGATGACGTTGGTGGGTACGAACGCGGACACGTCGCCGGCTTGTGTTTCAATAATCGGCAGTGCCGTGAGCGAGCCGGTCTTGCCGGTGACTTTGCCGTTGGTGATCTTCGCGACATAGTCGGCGTTGACGCGCGCGGCACGTTCCAATAGGCGGGAATGCAGATAGAACACATCTCCGGGATACGCCTCGCGTCCCGGCGGACGCCGCAGCAGTAGCGAGATCTGACGATAGGCCCAGGCCTGTTTGGTGAGATCGTCATAAATAATCAAGGCATCGCGGCCGCTGTCGCGGAAAAACTCGCCCATGGTGCAACCGGAGTACGGCGCGATGTATTGCATCGCGGCGGAGTCGGACGCGGTCGCGGCGACGACGATGGTGTGGCCCATGGCGCCGTGCTCTTCGAGCTTGCGCACCACGTTCGCGATTGACGACGCCTTTTGACCGATGGCGACGTAAATGCAAATGATGCCGGTGCCTTTTTGATTTATGATGGCGTCGACCGCAACTGCAGTCTTACCGGTTTGACGATCGCCGATGATTAATTCGCGTTGACCGCGGCCGATCGGCACCATGGCGTCGATCGCCTTCAGTCCGGTTTGCACCGGTTGCGATACCGATTGACGCGCGATAACGCCCGGCGCGACTTTTTCGATCGGCGAGGTTTGCGTCGCCTTTACCGGCCCGCGGCCGTCGATCGGATTACCGAGCGCGTCGACTACACGACCGATCAGCGCCTCACCTACCGGCACTTCTAAAATGCGGCCGGTGGTCTTCGCGCGATCGCCTTCGGAAATATGTTCGTAGGCGCCGAGAATAACCGCGCCGACCGAGTCGCGCTCTAAGTTAAGCGCAAGACCGAAGGTGTTGCCGGGGAATTCGATCATTTCACCCTGCATGACGTCGGTCAAACCATGAACGCGCGCAATGCCGTCAGTGAGGCTCACCACCGTACCTTCGGTGCGCGCCTCGGCGACGACTTCGAATTTCTCGATCTTGGCTTTAATGAGATCGCTGATCTCGGCTGGATTAAGTTGCATCGCCAATAACCTCTAACGTTTTAAATGCGTTTCCAATGCGCGCAGGCGGCCGGTAACCGAGCCATCGATCACGAGATCGCCGGCGCGAATCACCGCACCACCGACCAAACTGGCATCGACCTTCGCCTGTACTTGTACCTCGCGACCCAAGCGCTTCTTCAGCGCGGCCGCGATGGTTTGAATTTGTTTATCGTCGAGCTTTACCGCCGAGATGACCTCGGCCTCGACCGTCTTCTCGATATCCGCCTTCAGCGCATCGAATAATTCAGCGATTTCCGGTGCCAGCTGTAGACGCTGATTTTGCGCCAAGAGGCGAATGAAATTATGCGCCTCTTTCGTGAACTGTCCGCCACCAACATCGATCGCGAGCCCGGCAACGCGTTCGCGCGTGATGCGCGGATTTGCGATCACGGTTTGCATCTGCGCATCGTTCACGATGCCGCCGAGCAGGCGCAGCATCTGCGACCACTTGCTGAGATCCTTACGCTCCTGCGCCAGCGTAAATGCAGCTTCGGCGTAAGGGCGGGCGAGGGTAACGCGTTCCGACATTGTGTGGGCCTATAGTTGGCTGACGACGCCTTCGATCAACTTCGCATGCGCCTTGGCGTCGATTTCCTTTTCGATGATTTTGCTGGCGCCGGCGACTGCGAGCTGTGCGACCGATCCGCGCAATTGTTCCTTCGCGCGATTGAGCTCCTGCGAAATATCGCTCTTGGCAGCCGCTAGAATGCGGTCCGCTTCCAGCTTGGCATTGCCCTTGGCCTCGTCGACGATCTCGGCGGCGCGCTTTTCCGCTTGCGACATGATTTCCTGCGCCTGCTTCTTCGCCTCGCGCACGAGCTCGTCCTTACGTTGATCGGCCAATTCCAGCTCGCGTTTGCCGCGTTCGGCCGCAGCCAAACCGTCGGCAATCGTTTTGCGACGCGCGTCCAGCGCCGCCATCAGCGGCGGCCACACAAATTTCATCGTGAACCACACGAACAAGATAAACGTGATCGTCTGTCCGAAAAGCGTGAGGTTGATGTTCATGCCATCACCTTTGCATTAAGCGTATGCGTTATTTGCCGACGACCGCGAATAGGACGTACAGACCGATCGCGATGGCGATAACGGGCAGCGCGTCGACCAAGCCCATAACGATGAAGAATTGCGTGCGCAAAATCGGAATCAGCTCCGGTTGACGCGCGACACCTTCGAGAAAGCGGCCGCCGAGAATGCCGATGCCGACCGCGGCACCGAGCGCGCCCAAGCCCAACATAATGGCGCCGGCGATGTATAACAAAGAAATTTCCATGACAGTCTCCTAAAAGGACGGTGAATTAAAATCGGTTGCGGACCTAGTGGTGCTCCGCCGTCTGATGCGCCATGTCGAGATACACCACGGTCAACACCATGAAAATAAACGCCTGCAACAGGATGATCAGAATGTGAAAGATCGCCCAGCCGAGTTGCAGCAGACCGCCGACACCGGCGAACACCACGCCGCCGCTGTAGAGCAGGGCAATTAAGATGAAAATCATTTCACCGGCGTAGAGATTGCCGAACAGTCGCAAGGCCAGCGATACCGGTTTCGAAATCAGCGAAATGCCTTCGAGAATAAAATTGATTGGAATGAACAACAACTGCACAAAGAAATTTTTGGAGCTGAAGGGATGCAGCGTCAGTTCGCCGAGAAAGCCGCCGATACCTTTTATCTTGATACTGTAAAAAATTACCAACAGAAATACCGCGATCGACATGCCGAAGGTGGCGTTGGGGTCGGTGGTCGGTACTACTTTTAAAAACGGCACGCCGCTGTGATGTGCCACGGTGGGCAACCAGTCGATCGGCAATAGATCCATTAGATTCATGAGAAACACCCACATGAAGATGGTCAGCGCCA
>CAZCAK010000140.1:0-5380 GCA_964496605.1 uncultured Acidiferrobacteraceae bacterium
TCGCATTCGGCAAATCCGGCAAGGTTGGTTCGATATCGACCACGCCGGTCGCCAACAAAACCGTTTTGGCGTACACGGACTGCGTATCGATCGTGGTAGCGAAGTAATCGACGTCCCGACGTAGATGGGTGATATGCGCCACCTGTGGCGCGACGCCGTAGCGCGCCGCCTGCGTCTCGAGGCGCTCAAGCAGTGCATCGCCGCCGATGCCCTCCACAAAGCCGGGGCAGTTATGCGAGCGGGGTATTAGACTCGCACGGCTCGAGCGATCGTGTACCACCGCGATACGACGACGAAAGCGCGCGAGATAGGTCGCGGCGAGTAGCCCCGCCGGTCCGGCGCCAATAATGAGGCAATCGAGTGGCTCCATTCAAAGCGATTCCATGCACTAAAGTGCGACCGTGAGCGAACGCCCGACCGCGAAGCGATTATTTTTTGCCCTCTGGCCCGATGCGGCGATACGCGCGCAGTTGGCGACCGAGGCGCGCCGACTGATGCCAACCGCGAAACGCACGGCCGATACCAATCTGCACTTAACCTTGTTGTTTCTCGGCAGCGTCGATGATGCGCTCGAGGCCTGCTTACGCCGCGCGATCGATCCCGCGGCGCTGCCGTCGCGTTTTCGGCTCATGCTTGATCAAAGCGGCGTATGGCCGCGCAGTCACATCGCCTGGATCGCGCCGCGCGAAACCCCACCGGCTCTGATGCAACTCAATGCGGCGCTGTGCGATGTCGGCGATCGTTGCGGCCTCGCGCGCGAGCGACGGCCCTACACACCGCATGTCACGCTATCGCGTAACTTCAAGGGTAAGGTCGTTGCCGCTACAGTCAATCCGATTCAATGGGACATTAATGAGTTAGTACTGATGGAATCGCGCCCGCGGCCGGAGGGCAGCGTCTACTCGATCTTGCAGCGCTGGCCATTACCGCCATAAGGCCGAGTCCGCTAACGGAGGACATATAACTTTGGCACGTCTTCTGCAATCCCCTTAGAGATAGAACGTTAGGGGTCGGGGGACACCATGGGGACACTGCGTTTCGCGCGGCAGGGATTACTTTGTCTGTTATTCGCCTGGATGGCTGGCTCGGTCACGCCCGCCGACGCCGACGATTACAGCGCTTACACCGATCGCCTCATTGTTAAATTTCGCAGCACCCAAGCACGCGATGCCGTCACCGCCGCACATACTCGCAGCGGTATGCGTTTGCGGCATGCGCGTACCACCGCGAGCGGTGCAAGCGTATTGGCGCTGACACAAGCCGTGTCGCTCGATGCGGCGGAGAGCCTCGCGGCCGAACTGCGTGCGCGCGACGACGTTACCTACGCCGAACCGGATTACCTCATGCAATCCTTAGCGGTCCCAAACGACCCTTACTACGGTGCACAGTGGAACTTGTTCGAAGCGCGCGGTGGCATCAACGTCCCCGCCGCATGGAATTTCACTCACGGCGCCGCCAATATCGTCGTCGCGGTGCTCGATACCGGTATTTTGCCGCACGAAGACTTAACCAATGTGTTGCCGGGTTATGATTTTGTCGCGGCCAATCGCAGCAATGACGGTGACGGCCGCGATGCCGACGCGACCGATCCGGGCGATTGGGTAACGAGCGCGGAAAGCGCCACGGCGGCTTTTTCTGGGTGCACGCCGACCAATAGCTCCTGGCATGGGACTCATGTCGCCGGCATCATCGGCGCTGCGGCAAATAATAATCGCGGCATCAGTGGCATCAATTGGGTGTCGCCGATTTTACCGGTACGCGTGCTGGGCAAATGCGGCGGCTATACCTCCGATATTATCGACGCGATGTACTGGGCTGCGGGTTTCGAAGTCGAAGGCGTGCCCATCAACGCAAATCCGGCGCGTGTGATTAATCTCAGTCTCGGCGGCAGCGCCACCAGCTGTCCGCAGTCTTATCGTAATGTTATCGATACCCTGAACGCGGTCGGTGTCGTTGTGGTGACATCCGCTGGAAATAGTGCGCGTGATGTCAGCCAAACGACGCCGGCCAATTGCAGCGGCGTGATTGCCGTTGCCGCGACCGATCGTGACGGCGACAAGGCGTGGTACAGCAATTATGGTGAAGGAATAACGCTTGCGGCGCCGGGCGGTTCGCAGTTTTATTACAACGATCCTGACGGTATCGTCTCGACACTGAATGATGGCGCCACCGTTGCCGCTAATGACGTCTATCGCAGCTATCAAGGCACAAGCATGGCGGCGCCGCACGTGAGCGGCGTGGTCTCGCTGATGCTATCGCTCAATCCCGCGCTCAATCCCGACCAGGTGCGCAGTCTATTGCAATCCAGCGCGCGCGGTTTCGCCGTCGGATCGATTTGCGCGACGCGGTGCGGTGCAGGCATTGTTGACGCCGGCGCCGCCGTAGTCGCCGCCAGCAGCACGCGGGGTCTCGGTGTGAACGGTCTTACCGGTGGTATCTATAGCAGCGCCAACGACGGCAGCACCGCGCAGGCGAGCGGCGGAGGCGGCGGCTGCAGCCTTGCCCGCAACGGAATTTATGATGTTAGCCTGCTGTTATTAGCTATCGCTGCCTGTTTAGTGCGCTTACGTAAACGGTTAGCATACGCACATCGATAGCAACGAAGCGGCATGTGCTAAAAGAGTGGCGACTGATCGCGGCGCTAGCCCTGGCGCCGATCGCATGGGCGGTGCTGTATTGGTATCAGCAACCGCGTCTGCAATTATCCTGGCCGCTGGTCGCGCCCTGGCGCTATTTCGTTCTAGCGCTGATCTATCCCGTGGTCGAAGAGATGGTGTTTCGCGGTGGCGTGCAAGGCTGGTTACGCGAACGGGTACGGTATCAGTGCGATTGGTGGGGAATAAGTCGCGCGAATCTTTATACGTCGTTACTCTTTACCGCTTTGCATTTTGTTAGCCATCCGCCGTTATGGGCGATCGCGGTATTTATTCCCTCGTTAATCTTTGGCTATTTCCGTGATCGCTATGGCGGCATCGCGCGCAGCACAATACTGCACATCGTCTATAACGCTGGATTCTTTTTATTGTTTCCCACTTAAGACGATTACCGCGTCGACACTTCCTGCCACCACTCCGGTGACACGCTCACGACCCCCGCTGCACCGCGCAATCGCTTCGCTACGTCCAGTGCCGCAAGACCGGCCTCAGTGCGGATCAAAAGCGTGTTCTGTGCGAATGCCAATATTCGCACGATCTCGACCCCGTTTTGCTTAGTCCATGCGTCGACTTGCGCTGGGGTAAAGTTTGGATCGAGCGTCACAATGACATTACCGGGTAAGGCGCGCATGCGCCCCCCAGGTGCCGGCGAATCGTAAAAAATCGGCGACAACTGCGCGTTAGGATTCGTGGCCTTTGTCTGCGCCATGAGCTTATGTGCGTCACGCTGTGTTTCCCAAATTTTCACATGGCGCGATTGTGCATGCGCACGTTCGGTGGCGCTGGGATCGAGGCTCTTAATCGCACTCGTATTGCCTTTGGGATTGAACTCAGCAACTAAGCGCGAACTCATCCAGGAGGTGCGTATTCGATCGCCGTCGTACCAAACTTGCGTCGTTATCGCCGTATCGCTTTTATTTGTCGCTTTAGCCTCGGCATTTTTGGTGCCGCTTGCGGCGTAACTCGATAGCGTCGCAAGCGACAGCGTCATCATCAGAATGCGCGCGATAAATTTCAAAACGCTAATCATGTGCGCTCCATCATTAATTAATTGGCACGACCGTAAAACTTAAGGCTCCAGGACTGGAATGTACCAACATCCTGCGCGGCCTCGTCTTTGACTGTTAACGTCCAGTTTCCATCGGCCGCCTCGCCGAGATGTCGCGCGCTGCCGAATATCCAAGCACTGTATGCGGTACATCCGGCTGGGCATGAGTGCATCTCTGCCAACTGGCTCACTGCGCCGCTTGGGCTAGTCAGGGTGATGTCTAAATCGCCGGAGTAGGTATGATCCGCAGCGCTAAAGGTAATCTCCACCCATTCGATTTTGTTAATGCCACTGCCGCTTACAGTGACCGTGTTCGAAACCCCATTGCAGTCGTTGTCTGGGATCGCCAGATTTGGCGTTGCGGTGGTCGTGGGAGACGTAAGTTCAGAACCGACATTCGTCCATGCGTTTGCAAGTGTGACCGCCGCCTGCGCGTCGATGACACCGAAGCCGTACTTGTGATTGAAATGATAAGCGGTGCCGGCAGGACTCAAGGCGCCGCTGGTCCATTCAGAATTTGTCGCGTCGTTCTTGCGTGCGGATTGTGCCAATATTAGTCGCACGTCGCGCCACGTTAGCGCGGGATTTGCCTCCAACATGAGCGCGACCACGCCGGAGACCACCGGTGCCGCGGCTGAGGTTCCGTTGAAGCATTTAGTGTAATCGTGATCAGCAAAATCGCTGCCTCCGGTTTGAAGCGGATTGTACCCGCCGTTGCCGCTGCGATCCGTCGTCACGATCGCGTTACCGCAAGTTTCGCCAGCAGGTGCACTAACCCAAAGATTTGCACCACGTTCCGAGTACGAAGTTTGCGTACCGACGTCATTGGTGGCGGCGACCGCAATGACGCCGCGATTATTCGCTTGTCCGTCATAATTGGAGTTATCGATTGGCGCGCCGTTGCCGCCCGCCCAGATATAGATTAAGCCGCGACCACCACGCCCATTTTGTAATCCATCAAGAATCGCGGACCGCCATAGGTTATCCGGCGCGTCGAGTGTCCCATTGCCGTCCGGTGCCCCCCAGCTATTGCTAGAAATCGAATTGATCGATCTATCGCGCGTCATGGCATCGGCTTCGTTGGACGAGGTCAGTGCCTGCAATAAGTTGTAACCAACGACACTGGCGCGCGGCGCCACACCACGCACGCCATAGTTATTCAGGTCGCGTGCTGCGACAACACCCGCGACCGATGTGCCGTGCGCGCCACCGGTAGGATCGCCATATCCGGGGACGCGGTAATCGTAACTGCCGCTGCTGCCAGTAATGACATTGGCAGTCAAATCTGGATGCGCGATCTCAAGACCGTCATCGACTAGAGCTACGCGCACACCGCTGCCCTTATACGTATTCCATACCGATGTCACGTGGATATCTTCGCCGGGGGTACCGCAGGTTTGACCGGTATTATTCAGATGCCACTGATACAGATAGAACGGGTCAGTACTGTCCGTCCCTATAATGACGCTACACGCAGATATGCGCGGCGCTATCGCTGCGCGCGGTAGCGCACAGCTTGCGTTACTCCCACCACCACCGCCACCACCCCCGCCGCAACTCAACAACAACCCAAGTGTCGCCGCAGAGACGATGCGGCGGCCAAGACCTGCAGAAAGAAGATGGCCCATAGCTCGAAATAGATGCGCGGAAATGCGTATAGTATGGTATCACCCTAACA
>CAZCAK010000141.1:0-5268 GCA_964496605.1 uncultured Acidiferrobacteraceae bacterium
ACCAAAAACAATTCGGTGCGGTTCAAATCCTGACTCGTGCAATCGGCGAGCTTGCCCGGCAAGGCCGGACCGCTGGCGACTTTTTTGCGCTCGACTTTCTTCGCCACCCGCAGACGTTCTTGTGCGCGCTCGATCGCGAGCTGTGCGATTCGTTCGGCGTCGGCGGTGTGTTGATTGAGCCATAGACTAAAGGCGTCTTTGGTGACACCGGCGACGAATGCCGCGGCCTCGCGCGAGGTCAGACGTTCCTTGGTCTGACCGGAGAATTGCGGATCGCGTAGCTTCAGGGATAAGACATAACTGGTGCGCTCCCACACATCTTCCGGCGCGAGCTTAACGCCGCGCGGCAATAGGCTGCGTAACTCGCAGAATTCGCGCACCGCCTCCGTGAGGCCGGTGCGAAAGCCGTTCACATGTGTTCCGTCTTGTGCAGTCGGAATCAGATTGACGTAGCTTTCCATAATGGGCTCGCCGCCATCCGGTAGCCATACAATCGCCCAGTCGACTTCCTCGTCGGCGCTTTTGAAGTGACCCATGAACGGCTCTTGCGGAATCGGCGCGAATTGCGCCAATTCCGACATCAAGTAATCGCGCAGCCCGTTCTCGAAATGCCACTCTTCGTCGTCCTTGGCATCGGCCTCGTTTTTAAACGTGATGTGCAGACCCGGACATAGCACCGCCTTGGCGCGCAGCACGTGTTTGACACGCGGCACATTGAACTTGGGCGAATCGAAAAATTTGGCGTCGGGCCAGAAATGGACGGTGGTACCGGTGTTGCGTTGTCCAACCGTACCGACGGCTTTCAATTCCGAGGTCTTTTTACCGTCGGCGAAGCTCATTTTATATTCTTTGCCGTCGCGCTTAACCCACACCTCGAGTTTCTTCGACAGTGCATTGACCACGGAAACGCCGACGCCATGCAAGCCGCCGGAGAAGGTGTAATTTTTATCGGAAAATTTTCCGCCGGCGTGTAGCCGCGTGAGAATCACCTCGACGCCGGAGACACCCTCGCCCTTGTGCTTATCGACCGGCATGCCGCGGCCGTCGTCAGTAACCGACAGGGACTGATCCTTGTACAGCACAACATCGATGCGCTTGGCGTGACCGGCGATCGCCTCGTCGACGCTATTGTCGATGACCTCTTGCGCCAGATGATTCGGGCGCTCGGTTTGGGTGTACATGCCGGGGCGCTTGCGCACCGGCTCAAGGCCCGTCAGGACCTCAATGGCGGAGGAATCGTACTTCGAACTCATAGCTTCCCGCGTGGTGAATTTTGCGGGAAGTTATAGGAAGGCGCGGCGGCTGTCTATGTTAACCGGCGGCACAGGTCGCCGGTCATCATTATGCGAGATCTCTCGCGAGGGCGGTACGCACGCCGTCGACGGTAGTGACCTCGTGCGTATACTGTGGATGATCGATGCCGATTTTGATCGCAGCACCGTTTTTCGCGGCGGTGATCATTTCCGGTGTCAACTCGAAGCGCACAAAATGCACTGCCGAGGTTTTGGTGTCGTTGGCGCGCTCTAGGTCTTCGTCGGCGATGGCATAGACCTTATTGGATGTGCCCACGCTGGCCCACACCCGATCTTCAATTCCAACCAACCGACCGAGCGCGATACGCCGCTGCTCGAGATCGTCGTATTCAAGCATAAACGTTGCCTTCCAATTGGTGCCGTCGGGAATCAGCGGATTATAGGCGTGCAGCTCTTCTTCGATACCGTCGGCCTCGAAGATGCGTTCGGCGCGCAGCATTTCTTGCACTTGATACTGAATCGTCAGTTTATCTTCAAAATAAAGCCGCGCATGCGGGCCGATTTGCACCTGGCGATTCTGCTTATGCGCCATCACCTTATTGCGGAAACTATTGCGCAACTCGGCGTACTTTTCCAGCGGATAGAGTTGTTCGCGGGTTAACTTACCGCGTGGCAATTCTTGCTGCATAGTCATCACGATTTTCCTTTGGCGTCGTGCTCCAACGCCACGATCGGTTTATCGGTAAACAAATAATCGCGCAGCTCTTGATCGAATTTCGGGTCGCGGCGTCGGATCCACTCGATCATCATCGCGGCGTGCTCTTTTTCTTCATCGCGGTTGTGTTCCAAAATTCGTTTTAAATCTGGATCCTTACAGGCATCGACGCGTTGCTGATACCAGTCGACTGCCTCAAGTTCCTCCATCAGCGATTCGATGGCGCGATGCATATCGCGCGTCGCCGTGGTCAAATCGCCGACTGCCTCGTGATAACCCTCATGTGCCATGTGTCATTCCTATTTGGGCGTTATTGGCTAGATCCCGTAGGCCTTGCGTAGCAGGCTTAAGGGATGCTCGGGCGCGCTGCCGTCATCGAGACCGTTTTCGATCTGACGGCCCGCGATCGGACAGTCGCTGGTGTAGTAATTCGGTTCGTTCTTCTTGATGCGGTCGAACACCGGCCGTCCGATTTTCATCGACGCCTCGTGAAACTCGCTCTTCACCGCATAGGTTCCGTCATGACCGGAGCAACGCTCGATCGCATCGATCTTGGTATCGGGCACGAGCTGAAGTAGTTCGCGCGTCTTAAGACCGATGTTCTGCACGCGCTGATGGCAGGCGACGTGATAGGAAATCTTACCCAGTGAGTTCTTAAACGCCGTATTAAGCTTTCCATCTTTGTGCCGCAGCATTAAATACTCGAACGGATCGTAGATCGCGTCGCGTACCTTCAGCACTTGCGGATCGTCGGGGAACATCAATGGCAGCTCTTGCTTGAACATCAATACGCAAGATGGCACCGGCGCCACAATATCCCAACCCTCGTCGACCAGTTTCGCCAACACCGGGATATTCGCATCCTTCGCGGCGGTCACGGTTTCCAAATCACCGAGCTCGAGCTTCGCCATGCCGCAACAATGTTCCTTGGTGGCAATCGTCACCGGAATGCCATTGTGCTCGAACACCGCCGCCAAATCTTCCGGGATCGACGGCTCGTTGTAATTACCGAAGCAGGTGGCGAATAGTGCAACCTTGCCACGGGTACTCGCGGTCGGCTGCGCCTGCGACGCGTCTAAGCAATCGCCCGGCCAGCGGCGGCGAAAGGTATCGCTGTGGTACTTTGGGAGCAAGGCGTGCGGATGGATGCCGATTACCTTATCCATTGCCTTGCGTATGGTCTTGTTCGCGTTGGCCGCGTTAACCATCTGCACCACGACCGGAATACCGGCAAGCTTGCCGACGGTGTCAGTGCTGGTCAACAACTTATCGCGTGTGCGCGTCTTGCCGTCTTTAAATTTGATCGCCTTCGCACGCAGCATTAAATGCGGAAAGTCGACATTCCAAGGATGCGGCGGTACGTACGGACACTTGGTCATATAGCACATATCGCACAGATAGCATTGGTCGACGATGCGCCAATAATCCCCCTTATCAACGCCGCTCAATTCCATATTGGTCGATTCATCGATCAGATCGAACAGGGTCGGGAACGACTGGCATAAATTAAAGCAGCGCCGACACCCGTGACAGATATCGAACACCCGCTCTAATTCAGCGAACAGCGCCGCCTCATCGTAAAAACCGGGGTCTTTCCAGCCGAGCGGATGTCGCGTCGGCGCGTCTAAGCTGCCTTCGCGTTTCGATACCTTGCCCTCGGCAACGGCATTTGCGTAATCGTCCTCGCCGGACCGAGTCGGTGGTGTCGCCATATATTCTCGCTACTGTTAAGGGAAGGCGGGCCGGAATTCCGGCCCGCTTATTACTTGGCTATGGTTACTTGCCTAGGCTATCCAAAGCCTTTTGGAAACGATTGGCATGGGAGCGCTCGGCTTTAGCGAGCGTCTCAAACCAGTCGGCGATTTCGTTGAAGCCTTCATCACGCGCCGTCTTCGCCATACCGGGATACATGTCGGAATATTCGTGCGTCTCACCGGCAATAGCGGCCTTGAGATTGTCCGCCGTGGCGCCGATGGGTAAATCCGTCGCCGGGTCCCCCACTTCTTCGAGATACTCCAAATGTCCGTGGGCGTGACCGGTCTCGCCTTCGGCGGTGGAACGGAATACCGCCGATACGTCGTTGAAACCTTCAACGTCCGCCTTGGAGGCGAAGTAGAGATAACGACGGTTGGCTTGCGATTCGCCGGCGAAGGCGTATTTCAGATTATCCTGGGTTTTACTGCCTTTGAGTTTCATGCGATATCTCCAATGGATCTAGGTGGGGTTGATTTAGACCAAGTCTAAATTGACTGCTTACTTGCCGTCAACACTTCCGTGACTAAAATTGCCGTCGCCAAAATTGGCGATTTGCGTCGCCTTTACTACTATCTATTAGAGACCGGAGCCGCGAAAGCGGCCAAACTTTTTATATCAAGAGAACCATGGCAGCTCCTAATACCGTATCGACCTTATCCGGCCTCGCCCTTCGCCTTGTGCGGGCCAGTGCACTCAGCACCGATGAAGCCGAGCGGCTGCAGAATGAGTGTCAGGCCGGTAAGGTGTCGTTCTTCACGTACGTGCTCGACAAGAAAAAAGTCGAGCCGGCGGCATTGGCGCGCGCTGCATCGGAAGAGTTCGGTATGCCCTTATTCGATCTCAACGCACTCGATGTGGAACATGCTCCGACCAAACTGATCGATGAAAAAATCATCAAGCGTCATCAAGTCCTGCCGCTGCATAAACGGGGGACTCGCCTGTTCGTTGCGATCAGCGATCCGACCAATCTTCAGGCCTTAGACGAAATTAAATTCAACACCGGTCTCGGCACCGAAGCCATCCTGGTTGAACCGGAAAAGCTGACAGCCGCGATCGAAAAGGCGTTAGCGGCGGCCGATACTACGCTGTCCGACCTGACCTCGGAAGATGGCTTAGAAAATCTAGAAATCCTTGCCGAAGAGGACAATGCCAAGCCCAGCAGTGGCGAGGGCGCAGAGGACGGGGTCAACGATGCACCAATCGTAAAATTTGTGAATAAGGTGCTGATGGACGCCATCAACAGCGGTGCATCCGACATTCACATCGAGCCGTATGAAAAAGCCTACCGCGTGCGCTTCCGCCGCGACGGAATGCTGCAGGAAGTGGCGACACCGCCGATTGCCCTCGCCGGCCGTATTGCGGCCCGCGTCAAGATTTTGTCGAAACTCGACATCTCGGAGCGCCGCATCCCGCAAGACGGTCGCATGAAAATGCGCATCTCGCAGACACGCGCGATCGATTTTCGTGTCAGCACCTTGCCGACGCTATTCGGCGAAAAGATCGTGATGCGTATTTTGGATGCTGCCGCCGCGAAGCTCGGTGTCG
>CAZCAK010000142.1:0-5232 GCA_964496605.1 uncultured Acidiferrobacteraceae bacterium
CATTACGATCTCGCACATTCGCTGCAAGCGGTATTGGAAGAAACGGTATTGGATATCTCGCGCTGGTTGCAGCGCGAAACCGGCATGACCGATTTATGCATGGCTGGCGGCGTCGCGCTGAACTGCGTCATGAACGCGCATGTTCGCGACCAAGGACCGTTCAAGGATATTTGGGTACAGCCGGCCGCGGGCGACGCCGGCACCGCGCTCGGCGCAGCGCTTTGGGTCGATGCGCGCGAGGGCAAAGCGACGACGCGTCATTATCACATGGCACACGCCTTTCTCGGGCCGAGCTATCGCGACGACGAAATCGAGGAATTCATTCGCTGGTCGAAGCTGCCGTATCGCAAGCTGGACAATGTTGCGGAGGAAGTCGCCGATATTTTGGCGCAAGACCGCGTCATCGGTTGGTTCCAAGGCCGCATGGAGTTCGGGCCGCGCGCACTTGGCGCGCGTTCGATCTTGGCGTCGCCGATCCACGCCGCGATGCAACAGCGCCTGAACGAGATCAAAGATCGCGAAGATTTTCGACCGGTGGCACCGGTGGTGTTGGAAGAAGAGGCGCAACACTGGTTCGCCGGCGCGCGCATTTCGCCGTTTATGTTGTTCGTGTTCGATGTCCTGCCCGATAAGGCCGATAAGATTCCGGCGGTGCGCCACGTCGACGGCACCGCACGCGTGCAGACCATTCGCCGCGAGCAAAACCCGATTTACTACGATCTGATTCGCGCGTTTCATCGCCGTACCGGCGTGCCGGTGCTGATCAATACTTCTTTTAATACTCGCGGCGAGCCGGTCGTGTGCACGCCGCGCGATGCGATCGAGTCGTTCTGGACCAGCCCGCTGGATGCGCTGGCGATCGGGTCGTTTCTCTTGGAGAAAAATGGATGAAGATCTCCGTCGTGGTTCCTACGTATTGCCGGCCGGCTTTATTGCGGCGCTGCCTGCACGCGCTTTTGCGCCAACAAATTCCCCACGACCAATACGAGATTATCGTATGCGACGACGCCGCGATGCTGGAATGCGAACGCGTGGTACAAGAAGTCGCCGCCAGCACCGACATCCACATGCGCTATTTGCCGGTCACGCGGCGCCACGGACCGGCGGCGGCGCGCAATCTCGGCTGGCGCGCGGCGCGCGGTGAGATCATCGCCTTCACCGACGACGACACCATCGCTGAACCGCGCTGGCTACGCGAAGCGCTCGAGGTGTTTGGCGAAGACGTGGTGGGCGCGTGGGGTCGTATCGTCGTTCCGCTCGGGCCGCGCCCGACCGATTTCGAGCTCGACACTGCCGGGCTCGAAAACGCCGAATGCGCCACGGCGAATTGTTTTTATCGGCGTAGCGCCCTCGCGCGCGTCGGCGGATTCGACGAACGCTTCGAAACCGCCTGGCGCGAGGATGCAGATTTGTTTTTTACGCTCATGCACCACGGCCATGTGGTGCACGTACCCTCCGCAGTCGTGATCCATCCGGCGCGGCGTGCGCGCTGGGGCGCGAGCATCTCGCAACAGCGCAAATCCATGTACAACGCCCTGCTCTACAAAAAGCATCCACAGCTCTATCGCGAGCGCATTCAACCGCATCGCCCGTGGCATTACTACGTCATCGCCTTGAGTTTTCTCTTGGCCGCGATCGGCGTACTGGCACAGCAACGCGAGCTCGCGGCCTTCGCCGGCGCGGCGTGGTTGGTGCTGGTGCTGCGCTTCACCGCGCAACGGCTTAAGCGCACCGCGCGCTACCCGTTGCATGTATTGGAAATGCTATGGACCTCGATGTGGATTCCGTTCCTGTCGATCTATTGGCGTATTCGCGGTGCGGTTAAATACCGCGTGCTGTTCTGGTAGGTGCCGGGTGCGCTTCGAATCGAAACGCATACTGGTCACCGGCGGCGCCGGATTTCTTGGCTCGCATTTATGCGAGCGCCTATTGCAGGACGGGCATGAGGTCATCTGCGTCGACAATTATTTCACCGGCACGCGTAATAACATCACCCACCTGCGCACGCATCCGCGCTTCGAAGTGATGCGCCACGATATCACCTTTCCGCTCTACATTGAGGTCGATGAGATTTACAACCTCGCCTGCCCCGCGAGCCCGATTCATTATCAATTCGATCCGGTGCAGACCACCAAGACTAGCGTGCACGGCGCGATCAATATGCTCGGGCTTGCGAAGCGCGTGAAGGCGAGAATCTTTCAGGCCTCGACCAGCGAAGTCTATGGCGACCCCGAGATTCACCCGCAAGACGAGGCGTATTGGGGACACGTGAACCCAAACGGCTTGCGTGCCTGCTATGACGAAGGCAAGCGCTGCGCGGAGACCTTGTTCTTCGATTACCACCGCCAACACAAGGTTGACATCCGCGTCGCGCGCATCTTCAATACGTATGGGCCACGTATGCATCCGAATGACGGCCGCGTGGTGTCCAACTTTATTATGCAGGCGTTGAAGAACGAGCCAATAACGATTTACGGTGATGGTGAACAAACGCGTTCGTTTTGCTATGTCGACGATATGATCGAAGGCTTCGTGCGACTCATGCACCACGACAGCTTTCCCGGACCGGTCAATCTCGGCAATCCGGGCGAATTCACGATCATGGAGCTCGCGGAAAAAATTATCGTCATGACCGGTTCACGTTCACGCTTCATTCGCAAGCCGCTGCCGAGCGACGACCCGACCCGCCGCCGGCCGAACATCGACCGCGCGCGCAACACCTTGGGTTGGGAGCCGAGCATTCCGTTGTCCGTGGGTTTAGAAAAGACGATCGCCTATTTCGATCGTTATTTGCGAGCCGGTAAGTTGCAGCGGATTGATACATCTTCTGTATAAAATAGAGCGGCGACGCTGCGGAGAAAAGCATGGCATTGCAACTACCGCTACCGCCATTCTGCACTGCGGCACCGGGCGAGACACTACAAGGCGAGGAACCGGTAACCATCACCTATCTCGATGGGCGCAAGCTCACTGGCGATCTCATTGCCTTCGGTATCGACGACACCAATATTACAGTCCGCACGACGACGGAAAAAGTAGCCACACGCATTGCACTAACCGAGATTAAGCTACTACAACTTACGCGCGTACGGCGCGTGATCAAGCTTCAGCAAACGGTAACCGAACGCGGACCGGCCCTGGGCGATCCAAACCAAAAACAGGAATTTGAAATTCTATTCAAAGACGGTACCCAGCTACGTGGGGAAACACTGGGCTTCCGCGCACATCGAACCGGCGTGCATCTCTTTCTGGGAAAGAACCCGGGAGAATATCTCCATCTATTCGCACCGTTTACCGCATTCAAGGATTACCGAATAGGCCCTCAGCTCGGCCAAGCGTTGATGAAAGAAAAGCTTGTGACTGCCGACGATCTCAAAGTTGGATTGCGCGAGCAGGAGAAAATTCGCACGCAACCACTGGGGGAGTATCTGAAGTCGATGGTAGTGGTTACCGCCGAGGAATTGCAAATTGCACTCGCACGCCAAAAGGCCATGCCGACGTTGCGGCTAGGCGATCTCCTGCTAAAAGAAAAATTAATTACCCAAACGCAACTCGAAGAGGCGCTAACGCAGCAACAAACGAATCGTAAAATTCCGCTTGGTGAGATCCTTGTATCGATGGGCTTGGTTAGCCAAGATGCGATCAATCAAACCTTGGCCAAGAAGCTAGGCATTCCTTTTGTCGATCTGCGCCATTTTCAGATTGATCCCGCGGCAATCAAGCTGGTGCCGGAAGAGCTAGCACGCAAGCATCAGATCATGCCGCTTTATATCTTCGAGGGACGTTTGGCGATTGCAATCGAGAACCCCATGCGATGGGAGGCAATCGAGGCAATACGCTTTCGAACGAAAATTAACCCGGAACCGGTAATGGCGACAGCGGCCGACATCAGCTGGTCGCACGAACACTATTATGGAGAACCATCCGCCACGCTGGGCTTCGAAGACCTTGAAGAGCCCGAGGCGCTTGAGATCGTAGCCCAGGAGGAAGAAGTCTCCGCTGCTAAGGCCAAGCGCGAGGGCGAAGAAAAGCCGGTAGTACGATTTGTCGACGGGCTGCTGCTCGATGCCGTTCGGCAGCGCGCCTCGGACATTCATATTCGTCCCGGCAGCAAGGGTATCGATTTACTGTTTCGCATCGACGGTACGTTAAAACATATCCGATCGGTCAATCGCGCGTTCTTATTGCCGCTCGTTAGCCGAATCAAGATCATGAGCAGCATGAATATAGCGGAACGCCGCCGGCCACAAGATGGACGTCTCCGCATGAAGGCTGGCGACCGCACGATCGATTTCCGTGTGTCGGTAATGCCCACGGTGAACGGCGAAAGTGTCGTCATGCGAGTGCAAGATAAAAGCAGTGCACCAAAAACCCTGAGCGCATTAGGCTTCGGGAAAAAAGATCAAAACGACTTGATCGACATGCTGCATCGCAACGCCGGTATCATTCTTGTCACCGGAGCGACCGGCTCGGGAAAATCGTCCACGCTCTACGCCGCTTTACAAAAACTTGTCGAGCGCAATCTACATGTCATCACGGTCGAAGACCCGGTAGAAGCGGAAGTCGTAGGCGCCGAACAAATACAGGTCAATAATGCCGCCGATTATACCTTCGCGAGTGCACTGCGTAATATCCTGCGCCATGATCCCGATGCCATCATGATTGGCGAAATTCGCGACAAGGAAACCGCCAAAATTGCGCTCGAAAGCGCTATGACGGGTCATTTAGTACTGAGTACCTTACATACCAACGATGCACCCAGCACGATCAATCGTCTGTTGGAAATGGGTGTCGAGCCGTTTATTCTGGGTGTGAGTCTACTTGGGATATTGTCGCAACGCCTAGTGCGAGTGAATTGCGTACATTGTCTACAGCCGGAAAATGTTGCGTCCGAAATTATCGAGCGATTAGGTGTTAGTCGCGATACACAATTTAAGCGCGGCGTCGGATGTAATGAATGCAACAACACGGGCTGTTCTGGTCGCACAACTGTATATGAGCTATTGCGGATCACCCCGGCGATACGCCGTCTCATCAACGAGGAACGTAGCGCGGCGGAGATCCGCCAAGCCGCCAACACCGAGGGTATGGTGGACTTAACACAGCACGCCATCGAGCTTGCCAAGGAAGGGAAGATATCGCTGGAGCAGGCGTACCTCGTAAAGCAAGAGTAGTAATAGCAACGCGAAATTGCGACTACGCCGTAATTGATACTGAAGAACTACCTCGACG
>CAZCAK010000143.1:0-5212 GCA_964496605.1 uncultured Acidiferrobacteraceae bacterium
TAACTGGTACCGAGGAGAGGACTTGAACCTCCACGGGGTTTCCCCCACTAAGACCTGAACCTAGCGCGTCTACCAATTCCGCCACCCCGGCACAACTTGCCAGCCTGTCGCTGGCAAGCCGCGCAATCTACCGAGATCAAAAAAGCATGTCAACGAAAAACAAACAGCCCGGCCCGGTCGATTCCGAAGCGCTATCCGGCGCCGATTCCACGGACCCGATGGCCGCACGCGAGGCCGGTAAATATGAATTCCCAGTCCCGAGCCGCGAGGCGGTCTTAGCCCATTTGACGGCGGCAGGCGAGCCGCAGTCACTCGAACATATCGCCGAAGCATTGCACGTCGAAGGCGAGCGCGATCTGGAATCGTTTGCGCGCCGCCTACGCGCCATGGAACGCGACGGACAATTATTGCGCAATCGCCGCGGGCGCTATGGTCTGATAACCAAAATGGATATGGTGGTCGGGCGCATCATTGGCCACCCCGATGGCTTTGGATTTTTAACCCCGGACGAAGGCACCGACGATTTGTTCATCTCGCCGCGCGAGATGCGCATGATGTTCCATGGCGATCGCGCGATGGCCTGCGTCACCGGCATCGATCAGCGCGGACGCAAAGAAGGCAGCATTGTCGAGGTCTTGGAGCGGCGCCAAAAAACGCTCGTCGGGCGCTATTCCTATAAGAATGGAATGGGGCTCGTGGTGCCCGAGGATCGGCGCATCAACCAAGAAATATTAATCCCACAGGGCCAAGACGGCGGTGCACGCGAGAGCCAAATCGTCATGGCGGAGATCGTCGAGTATCCGACACGGCGCTCGCAAGCGGTGGGGCGCATTGCCGAAGTCATTGGCGATCATATGGCGCCGGGCATGGAAATCGAAATCGCCATGCGCAAGTACGAGCTGCCATTCGTGTGGCCAGACGACGTCGCAGCGGAGGCCGCCACATTAAGCGCCACCGTCGCTGAATCTGATAAGCAAGGTCGCGAAGACTTGCGCAAAACGCCATTGGTGACGATTGACGGCGCCGACGCGCGCGATTTCGACGACGCGGTATTTTGCGAACGCGTCGGGCGACGCCATCGTTTAATCGTCGCCATCGCCGATGTCGCGCACTACGTGCGCCCCGGTCAGCCACTCGATAACGAGGCGTATCGCCGCGGCAACTCGGTGTACTTTCCGCAGAACGTGATCCCGATGTTGCCGGAAGTCTTGTCGAATGGTTTGTGTTCCTTGCGGCCGGAGGTCGATCGCCTCTGTGTCGCCTGTGAGATGTGGATTAATGCGCGCGGCAAAGTCGAAGAATACCGATTCTTCAATGCGGTGATGCACTCGCATGCGCGTCTGACATACGACGAAGTCGCGGCAATGCTCGTTGGCGGCGATATTGCGATGCGCAAAAAATATCAGGCGCTGGTACCGCATCTCGAACAACTCTACGGCTTATTTAAAATCCTACTCGAGGCGCGCAAACACCGCGGCGCGATCGACTTCGAACTACCTGAGACGCGTATTATTTACAACGCCGATCGTAAGATCGAACGCATCGAGCCGCTGCAGCGCAACGATGCGCATAAGCTGATCGAAGAATGCATGCTCGCGGCGAATGTGAGCGCCGCCGATTTCCTGCAAAAGCACGCGGCGCCAGTGCTGTATCGCAATCACGCCGGCCCGACGCCGGAGAAGTTGCTCGATTTGCGTAAGTTTTTATTCGAGTTCGGCCTGAAGCTCGGCGGTGGCGATAAACCGAGCGCGCCCGATTATGCCAAGTTGCTGAACGAAATCGAACCGGGGACCGAAGGCCGCTTGGTGCATACGATGCTGCTGCGCAGTTTGTCGCAGGCGGTGTATAGCCCCGACAACATCGGCCACTTTGCGCTCGCTTATCCGAATTACACGCATTTCACATCGCCGATTCGGCGCTACCCCGATTTGCTGGTGCATCGCGCGATTAAGGCGATCCTGACCGGAAAGAATAACTCGGCGCGCGACGAACAACATGAGCAGATGAAGCTCACCGGCGAGCAGTGTTCGATGACCGAGCGTCGCGCCGACGACGCGACGCGCGATGTGATTCGCTGGCTCAAGGCCGAGTTTATGATGGATAAAGTCGGGCAGACATTCGCCGGTATTATTAGCGGCGTGACCGGCTTCGGTTTATTCGTCGAATTGGCGGAGATCTACGTCGACGGCTTGGTGCATATCTCCGCGCTCGGTAACGATTACTATCATTTCGATCCTAGTAAGCAGAGGCTCATCGGCGAACGCACCAACCAAGTGTACCGTTTGGGCGACAGCGTGACGGTGAAGCTGATGCGCGTCGATCTGGATGAAGGCAAATTGGATTTCGAGTTAATCGAGAGCGGTGTCTCGAAGACCCGTGCACCGGCGCAGGCGAATAGCCGGCGTGCCCGTCAAAATGAGGAACCGCGACGCGGTAAAGGCGTTGGCGCGCCACCGTCCGCCGGCGCGCCGCCAAGCGCTCGCCGCGACCGAAAGCCCCGACGTGGCAAAGGCGCGCGACGCGATACGGCGACGTATGCATCGGTACCGACAGTGGATACGGTCGCCGCCCCGGCGCCGCGAAAGCCACGACGTGGTAAGGGCGCGTTGCCGGGATCGACTAAAAGCAGCCTCGGCCCTAAAACCAAGAGCAAGCGACGCCGCAGTCGGCGATGAGCGAAGAAGACTATATCTTTGGTCTGCATGCGGTCGATGCGGCGCTGGCGCAGGCTGCGGACCGCATCGATGGCATTTGGATCGACGCGCAGCGGGACGATCAACGCGTGCGACATATTATAAGTATGGCGCGCGCCGCCAAGGTGAAGGTCCACCGCGTACCACGGGCAAAACTCGATACCCTGGCGCAGGGTCGCCATCAAGGCGTGGTCGCCCGCTACCGCGCGGCGCCAGTCTTGTCCGAATCGGCGTTGCCGGAACTATTGGGCGCTTTAGATCATCCCCCCTTGCTGTTGGTCCTAGACGAGGTTCAAGACCCGCATAACCTCGGCGCGTGTTTGCGCAGCGCAGATGCCGCCGGGGTCGATATCGTGATCATCCCGCGCGATCAAGCCGCGCCGATTAACGCCACGGTACGCCGCGTTGCCTGCGGCGCGACTGAAAGCCTCAAAATTCTCCAAGTGACCAATCTCGCTCGTGCCCTGCAAGGCTTACGTGATGCCGGCATCTGGCTTGTGGGTACGGCTGGGGACGCTGACCAGTCGTTATATGACGTCGACCTCAAGGGACCGATCGCGATGGTGATGGGCGGCGAGGAGGGTGGTCTGCGACGACTGACGCGCGAGGCCTGCGATTTTTTGGCGCGTTTACCCATGCGCGGCCAAGTCGAGAGCCTCAATGTTTCGGTTGCCTGTGGGATCTGCCTATACGAGGCAGTGCGCCAGCGCGGCGCGTGATGGCAGCGTTTGCAAACCCTACCTTGCTTCATTAGAATGCCCGGCTTTCCTTGCCTCACCACATCCGGTGGGAGGCATTACCCATAAGGAAACCCATGCGTCACTACGAAATCGTGTTTTTGGTCCACCCTGACCAAAGCGAGCAAGTTCCGGCCATGATCGAGCGCTACCGCGCCATGATCGAAAACGGCAAAGGCCGTATCCACCGGCTGGAAGATTGGGGCCGGCGCCAACTGGCCTATCCCATCAATAAAGTCCATAAGGCGCACTACGTTTTAATGAACATCGAGGTCCCGCTCGAGGTTCTGCGCGAAATCGAAACCGCGTTCCGCTATAACGACGCCGTCATCCGCTCGCTGGTCCTGGCGCGCGAAGAGGCCATCACTGTGCCGTCGCCACTGGTGAAGGAGGCTCAAGAAGAGCCGGGCGCGAAACCCGATCGTGCGCGCGATGAAACCGAAGACAGTGGCGACGAGGTCACTGACGAAGTCGGCGAATCGCCGGCCGCCATTTAAGGAGCCACCATGTCATCGCAACGTTTTTTCAAACGCAAAAAGTTTTGCCGCTTCACCGCCGAGAAAGTGGTCGAGATCGATTACAAGGATCTCGCCATGTTGAAAGGCAGTCTTACCGAAACCGGTAAGATCATTCCTAGCCGCAACACCGGCACCAAGGCGCATTATCAACGCCAACTCACGCGTGCCGTGAAGCTGGCGCGTCATTTGGCGCTATTGCCGTTCAGCGATAGTCACTAAGCGGGGACGGTATGCAGATCATTCTGTTAGAAAAAATTACCAACTTGGGCAACCTCGGCGACGAGGTGAATGTAAAAGCCGGTTACGGCCGTAATTTTCTTTTACCGCACGGCAAGGCGGTCACCGCCACCAAGGAAAACAAGGCAATGTTCGAAGCCAAGCGCGCCGAATTAGAGCGCGCGCAAGCCGATGCCCTGGGCCGCGCGCAAGCGCGCGCCAAGACGCTCGAAGGCTTGGTGCTCAAAATCGCCCGTAAGGCCGGCGAAGAGGGCAAGCTATTCGGATCGGTCGGCACCAGCGATATCGCCGAAGTCGCGACCGCCGCGGGCCAGCCGTTAGTAAAATCGGAAATTCATTTATCGCGTGGCGCACTCAAGGAATTGGGCGATCACGAAATTTCCGTATCGCTACATCCGGAAATCCACTGCAAAATTACTGTCTCGGTCGTCGCCGAGGCCTAACCTAACTTCAGTGCCCGCGCACGCGCGCGGGCCTTGGAGGCCCGATGGAGGAGCGTGCCCATTCGTTTGGCGCGTCGGTGAGCGAAACACTGAAGGTCCCTCCGCAATCGGTAGAGGCGGAGCAGTCGGTCCTTGGCGGCTTGATGTTGGACAATCACCGCTGGGAACAGCTCGCGGACAAACTCGTCGGCGAGGATTTTTACCGCAAGGAACATCGCCTCATCTTTGGCGCGATTGCCGCGCTCTGCGAAGACAATAAACCCGCCGACGTCGTCACCGTTTCCGAGTGGCTGGAAAACAGCGGCGATATCGATGCCGTCGGTGGTCTGCCATATCTCACCTCGCTCGCTAATAACACCCCCAGCGCGGCGAACATCACGGCCTATGCCGACATCGTGCGCGAGCGCTCGATCACGCGTCAGCTCATCCAAGTCGCGAACGCGATCGGTAATAGTGCGTATCAGCCGAATGGGCGCAACGCCGTCGATCTTTTGGACGCGGCAGAAAAATATATTTTCGAGATCAGCGAGAAGGGCGCACATCGCCGCGGCGGCTTTCAACCGCTTAAGAGCCTGCTCACGCGT
>CAZCAK010000144.1:0-3262 GCA_964496605.1 uncultured Acidiferrobacteraceae bacterium
GGTCGACCGCGACGACGATATTAACATCGGCGTCAAATCGACCGCGATTTTATTTGGCCGCTGGGACCGTGTTGCCATCGCCGCGAGCCATTTCGCAAGCCTAGTGCTGCTATTGGTCGTCGGATACATTACGCACTTACGCGCGCCTTATTATGTCGGCCTCGCGGTCGCCGCCGGCTTTGCACTGTACCAACAATATTTGCTGCGTGGGCGCGAACGCGCGCGCTGTCTGCAGGCGTTTCTGAACAATAACTGGTTCGGCGCCAGCATCTGGATCGGATTGGTAGTGAATTATCTTGGAGAATAACCCATGCGATTGATCGGCTCCCTCACCTCGCCCTACGTTAGAAAAGTCCGCGTGATGTTGAAAGAGAAGGGTATCGCGTGCGAATTCGTGGTCGAGAATCCGCACGATGCGAAGACCCAGGTGCCGCAATTCAATCCGCTCGGGAAGGTCCCCGCCTTGGAGTTGGACAATAAAAAAGTATTGTTCGATTCGGTTTTGTTGGTCGAGTACGTCGATAGTCTCAAGGCGCCGGCGCTAATTCCCGCGAGTGGCGACGCTCGTTGGGATGTACAGCGTTGGCATATGCTCGGCCAAGGCATCGTCGATGCGGTGGTGGCGCGCTTGCTGGAATCGCGGCGTCCCGATGCACAACGCGCGAATGAGGTCATTAAGCGCCAAGAAGATAAAATCGCACGCGCCCTGACCTTCGCCGACAAAGCCGAGAAGGGCCGCACCTATCTGGTCAACGATCAATTCTCGCTCGCCGACATCGCCTTCGGTCTTGCGTTGGAATATATCGATTTTCGTTACGCGCCCGATTGGCGCAAGCAATATCCGCGCTTGGCAGATTGGCTTGCGGGCATGAGCATGCGTGACTCATTCGCGGAAACGATTCCACCCGGAATGGAAAAGCCGCATTGATATGACGCTCGGATTATTGTTCCTCACGCTGTTAATTATCTTGGCCGGTGCCGAGACGTTCACCAATGCCTTGGAACATCTCGGCGAGCGTTTAAAAATTTCCGAGGGCGTGACCGGCTCGATTTTCGCTGCGGTCGGAACTGCCTTACCGGAAACGATGGTGCCGGTGGTGGCGATTCTTGCCGGCAGCGGCAGTGTCGCGGTGCGTGAGGAAGTCGGCGTCGGTGCAATTCTCGGGGCGCCGATGATGCTATCGACCTTGACGTTGGTGCTCATGGGCACATTCGCCGCCCGCAAACGCGGTTGGGCCGGTATGTTGCGCCCGGAACATACCGGCCTGCATCGCGATCTCAGTTGGTTCTTGGCGGCGTTTGTGTTCGCAGCGATAGCGATCTTCATTCCGCACGATTTGAAGATTGTGCGCGGCAGTATCGGTTTAATTTTAGTGCTGATGTATTTCGTGTATTTGACGCTGACGGTGAAGGCATCGGCGAGTCTCGTGTCAAGCGGGCACGGTACCGAGGCGGATAATCCATTATATCTATCGCGATTGCGCTTACCGGAAAATTTACCGGTCATCTTGCTGCAGCTTGCGCTGGGATTCGTGCTTATCGTTGCCGGTGCCAAGGGTTTCGTCGAAGGTGTCGAATCCCTATCGGCGTGGCTCGGGCTCTCGCCTTTGGTGTTGTCGCTGTTGATCATTCCGGTCGCGACGGAGTTGCCGGAAAAAATTAACAGCATTCTCTGGATCACGCGTGGGCGCGATACACTCGCCTTCGGTAATATTACCGGTGCGATGGTGTTTCAAGGTACCTTGCTCCCAGCCTTAGGAATTTTGCTGACGCCGTGGGAGGCGCGGCCTGAGGTGTTGCTAGGAATGGCGCTGACATTGTTCGCGAGCGCGTATCTATTTTTCTTGGTATGGCGCCGCATCGCCTTGCGTCCCTATCATCTACTGCTAAACGGCGCGTGCTACGCCGCTTACTTTTTGCTATTGCTGTAATATCTTTCGGCAATAAAAAAGCGCAGCAGGGGCTGCGCTTTTTTGCCGCCACGAAGTTCGGCTTACATGCCGCCACCCGAACTGGAACCACCACTCGAACCCGAGGAACCGCTGCTGCCCGAACCGCTGGAGCTTGGGCTTGAGCTGGAACCGCTGCTGCCCGAACCGCTGGAGCTAGGGCTCGACGAGCTGGAACCACTGCTGCCCGAACCCGTGCTCATATCGCCCGAAGACGAAGAACCGGTGCTGCCCGAACCGCTGGAGCCCGAAGAACTCGGCGACGAGGACGACGGCGAAGAGGACGAACCCGTGGAACCGGCGCCACTGCTGCCCGAGGTATCAGTCGAGCTGCCGCTGCTGCCGGTGCTTGAACCGGTGCTGCCGGAACCGACCGAGCTGCTATAGGCGCTAAACTCTGCAGCGCTTAATTTTCCATTGCGGTCCGCGTCCAGCGTCTTGAATTGCTTACTCAGTTCGGAATCCTTTTTGGCTTCCGACTTGCTGATGTAGCCATCGCCATTGGCGTCGAGTTGGCTGAAGCCCATGCTGCTGCTTGACGATCCGCTCGAGCTTGAACCCATGCTGCCGCTACCCGAGGAACCACTGGAGCTGGGGCTACTGGCGGCATCGCCGCTGCTGCTTGACCCAGAGGTGCCGGCGCCGGTGCTGCCACCGGTGCTGCTGCTACCGCTGCCGCTTACACTCGGATCGCTGGTGCTGCTGCTCGAGCCGGAACTGGAGCTACCTTTACTTCCATAATCGGCGGCGCCGACGCCCAAGGAGGCGAGCGATGCCGACATTGCAAGAACCAATAACCAATTGCGTTTCATTCTCTATTCTCCTTTCGATCGACGAGTTGAAGCGGCATTGTAGAAATTGCCGGTGTCGACGGCGTCCTGCGGAAGTTGGAAACGGACGCTACGCTTCTAGGCGCGAAAAATCAGGCCAAAACGCGCGGTTGTCGCAATTCGACGACGGCGCGCCTATTCTTCGACGATGGAGTAGGCGCCGCGGTCGAGTTCTTGCAGTACCGCGAGCGCTGCATCGCGTTGGCTTTGACGCACTTGCAGTCGTACGCTGCCGACGGCGTGCGAATAGCCCCACATAAAATTTTCACCCAATAGAATCGCCTCGATATCTTCGGCGGCCAGGCGACCGCGCGCCATCTGCGCCGTGAGCGCGTTGCCGAATTCGGCGATGGTGCACCACGGATCCGGCTCAGTCACCGCCGCCACCACTGCAGCTACTGCAACCGCTACCACCAGCATCGCCACCGCCACCGTCGGCGATGCCGCTGCAACCACTGGTACCGCCGCAACCACTGGCGCAAC
>CAZCAK010000144.1:3362-5207 GCA_964496605.1 uncultured Acidiferrobacteraceae bacterium
CGGCAAAACGCGTGATAGGCCTGCGTATCCAAAATGAATGCGTGCCAGGCATCATCGACTACCTGTGATGCATTGACACCAAGCGTTGGCCGGCGCTGCGACAAATCGAGAAATAGTCGCGCAGGGCAGCGTACACCTGATCGCGTTGCGCCGCGGACAAGCCGGGATGTTGCTTTTCGACGCCCGCCGTGACGCTGCTCGGGAACGTATAGCGGCGAATGAAAATTTCTTGCCCATCGCGCCGGGCCGTTCTGCGCGTCAATGTGAATCCGGCGCCGAGGGCGACGATCACAAGCGCGAGCGGTAATAGCTCTATCATGTATTGAGCTTAGCAGCCGGCGCGCCGTCGTTTACAATCGCGCCATGCGCACATTTATCTTGCTGACCTGTTCCAATGTGTTTATGACCTTCGCGTGGTACGCCCATCTTAAAGATTTGCGCGATAAGCCCTGGATCGTGGCGGCGCTGATTAGCTGGGGCATCGCCTTATTCGAGTACCTACTGCAAGTGCCGGCGAATCGTCTCGGCTACGGTCAGTTCAGCCTCGGCCAATTGAAGATCATGCAGGAAATGATTGCACTCAGCGTCTTCGTGCCCTTCGCCTGGTTTTATATGAAGGAACCACTGCGATTAGATTATTTGTGGGCCGGCTTATGTCTCGTCGGTGCGGCGTATTTTATTTTTCGGGCGCCGAGCGCATGAGCGACTTATTCGATTTTGAACGGCCGAAGAAATATGCGGTGATGGGCAATCCAGTGGCGCATAGTCTATCGCCGCGTATCCATCAATTATTCGCCGCCCAATTCGGCATTCGCCTAGAGTACAGCGCGATTCAAGTCGATCCGGGCGGATTCGCGCAAGCCGTCGATCAATTCCGCGCCAACGGTGGGCAAGGCTTGAACGTGACCGTGCCATATAAACTGGAGGCGTTTCGCCTCGCGCAGCGCTTAAGCGAGCGCGCGCAGTTCGCCGGCGCGGTGAATACCTTGAAGTTCGGCACGAACGAAATTTTCGGCGATAACACCGACGGCGCCGGACTCGTGCGCGATTTGAGCGAAAATCTACATTGCGCCTTAGGTGGCCGCCGAGTTTTGGTCGTCGGTGCCGGCGGCGCAGTGCGCGGTGTATTGGGCCCGTTGCGTGCGACGCGTCCTGCGACTCTCGTCATCGCCAATCGCACGGTCGATAAGGCGCACGAGTTGGCGGCCCTATTTTACGACGATGCGCAAGTGCATGGTTGTGGCTTGGCGCAACTCACCGGTGAGGATTTCGATATCGTCATCAACGGCACCTCCAGTAGCTTGCACGACGAGGTGCCGGCTTTGCCGCCCGGCTTATTCGCCGGCGGTGCCCTTGCCTATGACATGATGTATCGCGCGCAACCGACGGCGTTTATGCAATGGGCCCAGGCGCAGGGTGCCACGCGCGTCGTGGATGGCATCGGCATGCTGGTCGAGCAAGCAGCGGAATCTTTTCTACTCTGGCACGGTAAACGGCCCGAGACTTTGTCGGTCATCAATAGCTTGAGAGCGTAATGTGAATATTAAAACGATTGTGGGTTTAATCTTGGTCATCGGCGGTAGCTTAAGCTTTGCTTATCGTGGCATCCCTTATACCAGCGAAGAAGAGTTGGTGAACATTGGGCCATTACGCGCCAAGGCGCAGACGGAAAAAACTTTCGCAATACATCCCGCCATCAGTATCGCGGTTGCGGTGGGCGGTATTGTGTTGGTGCTCTGGGGCGCGCGGCCGAAGTGATCGGTATGTGCGGTTAATAAACGGCATTCACAAAAATGACTCGCCCGCGATTGGACGGCGCTCATGAAGCCTGCCGCGCTTAGCCTT
>CAZCAK010000145.1:0-5184 GCA_964496605.1 uncultured Acidiferrobacteraceae bacterium
AATCATCATCGGCCAAGGGTGCGAATTCGATTACTCCGGTGCGCAGGCGTGTAAGGCGTTGCGCCAGGAAGGTTTTCGTATCGTATTGGTGAACTCCAATCCGGCGACGATCATGACCGATCCGGAGTTGGCTGACGCGACCTACATCGAGCCGATTAATTGGCAAACGGTCGCGAAGATCATCGCCAAGGAACGGCCCGACGCCTTGCTGCCGACCATGGGCGGACAAACTGCGCTCAATTGCGCCCTCGATCTCGCTCGCGAAGGCGTCTTGCGCGAATTCGGCGTGGAAATGATTGGCGCGAGTAAAGAGGCGATCGACAAGGCCGAAGACCGCGAGTTGTTCAAAAAGGCGATGGAGAAAATCGGCCTCAATGTCGCGCGCGGCGCGATCGCGCATAGCCTGGAAGAGGCCTTGCAAGTGCAGGCGCAGGTCGGGTTCCCGGCGATTATTCGGCCCTCGTTTACGCTCGGTGGCAGCGGCGGCGGTGTCGCCTACAACAAAGAAGAATTTATCGAAATCTGCGAACGCGGTTTGGATGCGTCGCCGACGCGCGAGTTGTTGATCGAGGAGTCGATCATCGGCTGGAAGGAATTCGAAATGGAAGTCGTGCGCGACAAAAATGACAATTGCATCATCGTATGTTCGATCGAAAACGTCGACGCCATGGGCGTGCATACCGGCGATTCGATTACGGTGGCACCGGCGCAAACGCTCACCGATAAAGAATACCAAGTGATGCGCGACGCTAGCATCGCGGTATTGCGCGAGATCGGCGTCGAAACTGGCGGTTCAAACGTGCAATTCGCGGTCGACCCGAAAGACGGCCGCATGATTGTGATTGAAATGAATCCGCGCGTATCGCGCTCGAGCGCGCTCGCATCCAAGGCCACCGGATTTCCCATCGCTAAGGTTGCGGCGAAGCTCGCGATCGGCTACACGCTCGACGAATTAAAAAACGAAATTACCGGCGGCGCTACGCCGGCTTCGTTCGAACCCAGCATCGATTACGTCGTCACCAAGATTCCGCGCTTCACCTTCGAAAAATTTCCCAAGGCCGATGCCACGCTCACGACGCAAATGAAATCGGTTGGTGAGGCGATGGCGATCGGGCGCACATTTCAAGAGTCGCTGCAAAAGGCCCTGCGTAGTTTGGAGATCGGTTCGTATGGGTTCGAACCGAAGCTCGATCCGAGTCTCGACGCCCAAACTGCGCGCAATAAACTGATTCACGAGTTGCGTGTGCCGAGCGCCGAACGTTTATGGTATGTCGCGGATGCCATGCGGTTCGGCATGTCGCTCGATGAGATTTATCAGCTCTCGCATATCGACCCGTGGTTCTTGGCGCAAATCGCCGATCTGATCGCGACCGAAGGCGAGATTATCAAGGGCGCCAAGAAAAAATTGACCGCCGCGCGTATGCGCGCCTGGAAGCGTAAAGGTTTTTCGGATCGTCGCTTGGCGACTTTGTTGAATACGACCGAAGATGCGGTGCGCAAGCAACGCCATAGCCTCGATGTGCGGCCGGTGTACAAACGGGTTGATTCCTGTGCCGCCGAATTCGCCGCCAGCACCGCCTATATGTACTCGACCTACGAGGAGGAGTGCGAGGCACGACCGGAAAAACGCGAGAAGGTGATCGTGCTCGGTGGCGGACCGAATCGCATCGGCCAAGGCATCGAGTTCGATTATTGTTGCGTGCATGCCTCGCTGGCGCTGCGCGAAGACGGTTATCAAACCATCATGATCAATTGCAATCCGGAAACCGTGTCGACCGATTACGACACCTCGGATCGCTTGTATTTCGAGCCGCTTACGCTCGAAGACGTATTGGAAATCGTCAAACTGGAAAAACCCACTGGCGTTATCGTGCAATACGGCGGGCAAACGCCGTTGAAGCTCGCGCGCGGCTTGAAGCGTAACGGTGTGCCGATCGTCGGCACGAGCCCGGACTCGATCGATCTCGCCGAAGACCGCGAGCGTTTTCAGAAGCTGATTCAGAAGCTGCGCTTGTTACAACCGCCGAACCGCACCGCGAAGAATCCGCAACAGGCGGTGAGGCTCGCGGAAGACATCGGCTATCCGCTGGTCGTGCGTCCATCGTATGTACTCGGCGGGCGCGCCATGGAAGTGGTGCACAATCGCGAAGATTTAGAGCGCTATATGCGGGTTGCGGTGCGCGTGTCCGAGGACAGCCCGGTGCTACTCGATCGGTTCTTGAGCGACGCGATCGAGGTCGATGTCGATGCGGTCAGTGATGGCAAGCAAGTCGTGATCGGCGGCATCATGGAGCATATCGAAGAGGCCGGCGTGCACTCGGGCGATTCTGCGTGTTCGCTGCCGCCGTTCAGTTTGTCGGCGGCGTTGCAAGACCGCCTGCGTACGCAAACCGTGAAAATGGCCAAGGCCTTGAAAGTCGTGGGCCTCATGAACGTGCAGTTCGCGATCAAGGGCGAGCAAATCTACGTGTTGGAAGTCAATCCGCGCGCCTCGCGCACAATTCCGTATGTTTCAAAGGCGACCGCGCGACCGCTGGCGAAAATTGCCGCGCGCTGCATGCTGGGGCAGACGCTACGCAAGCAGGGCGTAAACCACGAAGTCGTGCCGGCATATTTTTCGGTCAAGGAAGCGGTGTTTCCGTTTATTAAATTCCCCGGTGTCGATACCGTGTTAGGACCGGAGATGAAATCGACCGGCGAAGTCATGGGCATCGGCAAGACCTTCGGCGAGGCGTTCGCGAAATCGCAAATCGCCGCCGGCGCCGCGATCCCGCAAGGTGGCCGTATGTTTATTAGCGTGCGCGACGCCGATCGTGCCGCCGCGGTCGAGATCGCGGGATATTTCGCGCGGCACGGCTTTGAGTTATTGGCGACGCGCGGCACCGCGGCGGTATTGGAGGCGGCTAACATTACGGTAAGGACTGTTAATAAAGTCTCCGAAGGCCGGCCGCATATTGTCGATATGATTAAAAACGACGAGATTGATATTATTTTGAATACCGTCGCCGATAAGCAAAGTCTGGCGGATTCGTTTTTAATTCGGCGCGAGGCACTGCAACATAAGGTGACGAATTACACCACCGTCGCCGCGGCACGTGCCGCGCGCGAGGCGCATCGGCAAGCCGGGGAATTCGGCGTGAATCGATTACAAGAGTGGCATCGGGAGATCGGAAAATGAATAAAGTGCCATTAACCGTTGTGGGTGCGGAGAAGCTAAAGGAAGAGCTGCACCGCCTGAAGACCGTCGAACGGCCGCGCATTATCCAGGCGATCGCCGAGGCGCGTGCGCACGGCGATTTATCCGAGAACGCGGAGTACCACGCCGCCAAGGAGCAACAGAGCTTCATGGAAGGGCGCATCGCCGATCTCGAAGGTAAGCTCGCCAATGCGCAAGTCATCGATCCGCTCAAAGTCAATGCGCAGGGGCGCGTGGTGTTCGGCGCGACCGTGGAATTATTGGATGAGACTGCGCAAAAAGAAGTGACCTACCAAATTGTCGGCGAAGACGAGGCCAATATCGCACAGGGCAAAATCTCGATTAGCTCACCGATCGCGCGCGCCTTGATCGGCAAAGAGTCCGGCGATAGCGTCGAGGTGCAAGTGCCCGACGGCTTGCGCCACTATGAAATTCTGGACGTGCGCTACGTTTAGGCGCGTACCGGTCGCAGCTTCCCCTTTTGGTCCTATGCCCCGCGCAGTGCGCGTGTGGTACACCGTGTTCAACCAATGAAGCGCAGCAAAAGCAGCAAGGCGTGGTTAAAAGAACACTTCGACGACGTCTACGTTAAGCGCGCACAACAAGAAGGCTATCGCTCACGTGCGGTTTATAAATTGGAAGAGCTGGATCGGCGTGACCGACTACTACGGCCGGGTCTGCGTGTGGTGGATCTGGGCGCCGCGCCCGGCGGTTGGTCGCAGTATGCCGCGGCGCACGTCGGACGCAACGGCCGCATCGTCGCGAGCGATATCTTGCCCATGGATCCGATTGCCGGGGTTGAGTTTGTGCAGGGCGACTTCACGGAAGAGGCGGTATTGCAGCAAATTCTGGCTCAGCTCGGCGATAAAGGCGCGGAGCTTGTAATTTCCGATATGGCACCCAATATCAGCGGGATAGGCAGTTCGGATCAGGCGCGTGCCATGTACCTTGCGGAATTGGCGTGGGATTTTGCCCAAAAAGTGCTGCTCCCCGGCGGCGACTTGGTCATTAAGGTATTTCAGGGCCAGGGCTACCCGGAGCTGTATCGCGCCCTACAACCGCGGTTCGAGCGTCTAGCGGCGCGCAAGCCGCAAGCGTCGCGGGCACGTAGTCGCGAAGTCTATGTCGTCGGTAAGGGTTTTCGCGACTAAACTGAAAAGAGGTAAGCGGTAGCGGTAAATGAAGGGCAAGGTCTGCCGGTTGTCTTGCCCCCCAACCCGGAGCACAATGGCTTTTCGCCCTGTGATCCCACGTATTTTAGAGGTAACGCTTGAATAATCTCGCCAAAAATCTCCTGCTGTGGCTGGTCATCGCGATTGTATTGATGTCGGTGTTCAATAACTTCGGCAACCGTCAGGCGGCGGCGCGCACCCTCGACTATTCGAATTTCATCAGCCAGATCAAGCAAGGTCAGGTCGATAAGGTCACGATCGAGGGCCGTAATATCATCGGCACGCTCAAAGGCGGCGAGAAATTCAGCACCTACTCCCCGGGCGACCCGGGTCTAGTGGCGGATCTGTTAAACAACGGTGTACAGATCGAGGCGAAGCCGCAGGAAGAGCAGTCGCTATTGCTGCAGATCTTTATCAACTGGTTCCCGTTGCTGTTATTGGTCGGTGTGTGGATTTTCTTCATGCGTCAGATGCAGGGCGGCGGCGGTGGCCGCGGCGCCATGAGTTTCGGCAAGAGCAAGGCGCGCATGCTGAGCGAAGACAATAATAAGGTAACGTTCGAAGATGTCGCCGGTGTCGACGAGGCCAAGGAAGAGGTGCGCGAGCTGGTCGAGTTTCTACGCGACCCATCCAAGTTTCAAAAACTCGGCGGGCGGATTCCGCGTGGCGTGTTAATGACCGGCAGCCCGGGTACCGGCAAGACCTTGCTGGCGAAGGCGATTGCCGGCGAAGCCAAGGTGCCGTTCTTGTCGATCTCCGGTTCCGATTTCGTCGAGATGTTCGTCGGCGTCGGCGCCTCGCGCGTGCGCGATATGT
>CAZCAK010000146.1:0-5180 GCA_964496605.1 uncultured Acidiferrobacteraceae bacterium
GCACTCAATCGTCTCGGCCCGAGCCCGATTCATCGCCGTACTTACACGCCGGTGCGGCGTTTATTTATCGACGATACTGCGGTCGATGATTTCGACGCCGATGCCTTACTACCGCAAAGCTGAATGATCGCGTGAATAACACCTTCGTTCACTTACGCGTGCACACGGAGTTCTCGCTCGCCGACGGTATCGTTCGCGTCGACGAGTTAACCGGTGCCGCGGCCGCAGGCCATATGCCGGCGGTAGCGGTCACCGATCTCGCGAACTTATTTGCCTTGGTGAAGTTTTATCGCGCCGCGATCGCGGCCGGCGTGAAGCCGATTATCGGCGCGGATTTGTGGCTGGAGAATGCGAGCGACGCCCATAAACCGTTTCGATTAATTGTCCTTTGTCAAAATCTGACCGGCTATCGCCACTTAAGTCGGTTGCTGACGCGCGCCTACGTCGAGGGGCAGCAAACTGGTCGACCGTGTATCCGCCGCAGCTGGTTGGAGGGCGCGACCGAAGGCTTAATTGCCCTTTCCGGAGCGCACGACGGGGATATTGGCAACGCGCTATTGGCGCGCAATTTGACGCTGGCGCAGCAACTGGCGGAGGATTATCAACGTCTATTCCCGCAGCGGTTTTATCTCGAATTACAACGCACCGGCCACGCGCAACAAGAAGACTATGTGCATGCGGCGGTGACACTGGCGCAGCGTTGCGCCTTGCCGGTGGTCGCGACCAATAACGTGCATTTCATGCAGCGCGACGACTTCGAGGCGCATGAGATTCGCGTGTGTATCCATGACGGACGCGTGCTTACCGACGCGCGCCGTCCGCGGCGTTTCACACCGCAGCAATATTTCCGCAGCACCGAAGAGATGATCGAACTGTTTCGCGACGTGCCGGAGGCCATCACCAACACGGTCGAGATCGCGCGGCGCTGTAATCTGCGTCTAGAGCTCGGTCGCAATTATTTGCCGGACTATCCGGTACCACCGGGCAAACAGGTCGACGCGGTGCTACGCGAGCAAGCCGATGCCGGCCTGGCGCAACACCTCGCGCGACTGGACGCCGACACACGCAAGACGCGCGAGCCGGAGTACCGGCAACGTCTGGAGCTCGAACTTGGCGTCATCATCAAAATGGGGTTCGCCGGCTATTTCTTGATCGTCGCCGATTTTATTTCTTGGGCGAAGCGTAACGATGTGCCGGTAGGTCCGGGGCGCGGTTCGGGCGCCGGTTCATTAGTCGCGTATGCGCTCGGCATCACCGAGCTCGATCCGATTCGCTATGAGTTGCTATTCGAACGCTTTTTAAATCCCGAGCGCGTGTCCTTGCCTGATTTTGACGTCGACTTCTGTATGGTCGGGCGTGATCGCGTCATCGACTACGTGACCGAACGCTATGGCCAGAACAAGGTGTCGCAAATTATTACCCACGGCACCATGGCGGCGAAGGCGGCGGTGCGCGACGTCGGACGCGTCATGGATCATCCCTATGGCTACGTCGATAAAATCGCCAAGCTCATTCCCTTGGAACTTGGCATCACGCTCGATAAGGCGCTGGAACAGGAACCACTGCTGAAAGAGCGCTATGACAACGAGGAAGATGTGCGCGCATTGCTCGACGCCGCACGCAAACTCGAAGGCATCGCGCGTAACGCCGGTAAGCACGCCGGCGGCGTCGTGATCGCGCCCTCGGATCTGACCGATTTCATGCCGCTCTATTGCGAACAAGGCGGCACGCAGCTCGTGACGCAATTAGATAAGGACGATGTCGAGGCGCTGGGACTGGTCAAGTTCGACTTCCTCGGCCTGCGTACGCTGACCATTATCGACAAGGCGGTCAAGATTATTAACGCCGAGCGCGCGCGTAAGGGCGAAGCCGCGCTCGATATGCAGCAACTACCGATCGATGATCCGGCGGCGTACGCCTTATTGAAGTCATGTCGCACCACCGCGTTATTTCAATTGGAATCGCGCGGCATGAAGGATTTGATTCAACGTCTGCAGCCGGACAACTTTGAAGAAATCGTCGCGCTGGTGGCCTTGTTTCGCCCTGGCCCGCTGGAGTCGGGCATGGTCGACGACTTCATTAAACGCAAGCGCGATAAGCAACAAAGGATCGATTATTTCCATCCTAGTCTCGAGCCAATTCTGAAGCCCACTTACGGCGTTATCGTGTATCAAGAACAGGTGATGCAGATTGCGCAAGTGTTGTCCGGTTACACGCTCGGCAGCGCCGATCTGTTGCGTCGCGCCATGGGCAAAAAGAAACCAGAAGAAATGGCGAAGCAACGCGATAGCTTCGTCAAAGGTGCAGTTGCGCGCTGGCCCGAGATCGGCGCGGCAAAGGCCGGCCATCTGTTCGACTTGATCGAAAAATTCGCTGGCTACGGCTTCAATCGCTCGCATTCTGCGGCCTATGCCTTAATTGCCTATCACACCGCTTGGCTGAAGGCGCATTACCCGGCGGCGTTCATGGCCGCGGTGCTATCGGCAGATATGGATCACACCGACAAAGTCGTGACCATGATCGCCGAGTGTCGCGATATGCAATTGAAGATCGAGCCGCCCGATATCAATCGTTGCAGTTATGAGTTTCTGCCGATCGAGGGCAATATCATTTTGTACGGTCTCGGCGCGATTAAGGGTCTTGGTGCGGCGGCGATCGAAATTATCTTGCAGGCGCGCGCCAGCGGTGGCGCTTTTAAAGATTTGTTCGATCTCTGTCACCGTATCGATTTGCATAAAGTTAATCGGCGGGTGCTCGAATCCTTGATCCGCGGCGGCGCCTTAGATCGGCTTGGCACTCATCGTGCGGCGCTAATGGTTTCGCTCGATCGCGCCATGCAGGCGGCGGGGCAGCACAGTAAAAACCAAGATGCCGGGCAGAACGATTTATTCGGTTCGGAACCGAGCGCAGCACCGGCGCCGCATTACGCCGAGGTAGCCCCCTGGAGCGAAGAGCAGCGATTAGAGGCGGAGAAGGAAACGCTCGGGCTTTATCTCACCGGGCATCCGATCGCGCGCTTTGAGCGCGAGTTGGCGCGGATTATTGACGCCCGCCTGTCGGAGTTGAAGCCGACGCAGGATCGCGGCTTGCGTGTGGCCGGTTTGGTAGTCGGCATGCGGATTATGAATACCCGGCGCGGCGATCGTATGGCGTTTATTACGCTCGACGACCGCACCGGCCGCCTCGAGCTTGCGGTCTTTTCAGAACTGTTCAATCGCTATCGCGAACTGCTAGCTAAAGATAGCCTGCTGGTCGTCGAGGGGCATGTCAGCGTTGATGAATACACCGGTGGATTCAAAATGAACGCAGAGCGCATCTATAATATGGAGCAGGCGCGCGCCGCGTTAGCGGAACGGCTGGTGATTCGCGTCGGGCCGGCGCAGGCGGCAAACGGATTTATGCATGAACTCAAAGACGCGTTGACGCCGGTAAAACAGGGCTCGTGTCCGGTGGTGATTCATTATCAGCGCGACGATGCCGAGGTCGAGATTGCCTTGGGCCAGGAATGGCGGGTGCATCCAACGAATAAGCTATTAGAGCGTTTGGGCGCGATTGCCGGCGACGACAGCGTTCGCTGCGATTATTTACCGGCGCCGGTGCGACCGGTGCAAGAGAAGGTACGTAAGCGATGAACCAAAACTTTTTGGATTTCGAGCAATCGATCGCGGAACTGGAAGCCAAGATCGAGGCCCTGCGTTATCTCGACTCGAGCGAGATTAATATCAACGAAGAAATCTCGCGTCTGCGCGCGAAAAGCCGCAAGCTCACGGAAAGCATTTTCTCTTCGCTCACGTCATGGCAGATCGCGCAGCTGGCGCGTCATCCGCAACGCCCTTATACACTCGATTACATCGAGAAGATTTTTACCGACTTCGAAGAGATGCACGGCGATCGCGCCTTTGCCGACGACCCGGCGATTGTAGCCGGCATTGCGCGACTCGACGGCCGTCCGGTGGCGGTGATCGGTCATCAAAAGGGGCGCGATACGCGCGAGAAGGTGCGGCGCAATTTCGGTATGCCGCGCCCCGAAGGCTATCGCAAGGCGTTGCGTGTCATGCACACCGCGGAACGCTTCAAGATGCCGGTGGTGACGTTCATCGATACCCCCGGTGCTTATCCCGGCGTCGGCGCCGAGGAGCGCGGTCAAAGCGAGGCGATTGCGCGCAATTTGTTTGTCATGGCGGCGTTACGTACACCGATTCTCAGTACGGTGATTGGCGAGGGCGGTTCCGGCGGCGCCTTGGCAATCGGCGTATGCGATCGCATGTTAATGCTGCAATACGCGACCTATTCGGTAATCTCGCCGGAAGGCTGCGCGTCAATCTTGTGGAAAAGCGCCGATAAGGCGGCGATTGCCGCGGAGGCGATGGGTATTACCGCCGACAGTTTGTCGAAACTGAATTTGGTCGACGAGATTGTGAGCGAACCCTTAGGTGGCGCGCATCGCGATCCCAATGCCATGATGGAATCTCTTCGAACATCGCTTGTCCGCTCGCTTGAGCAACTGCGTTCGATTCCGTTGGAGCAGTTGCTGCAGCGACGCTACGAGCGCCTGACCAGTTACGGCCGCTTTGACGAGCACTAATCCGCCATTTTCTTCCGACGCACTCGCCGTCGTTCTGTTTCAAACCTTGCAACTCGCGCCGAATACGGCGCTCGCCGTCGGTTATAGCGGCGGTCTTGATTCCCATGTGTTGTTACATGCCCTGGCATCGCTGCGTCGCCACGGCCTGCGTCTGCGCGCGCTGCATATCCACCACGGCCTCCATCCCGATGCCACGCACTGGGAGGCGCATTGTCGCGCGGTCTGCGCCGCGCTCGAGATTCCCTTCGTTGCGCAGCGCGTACAGGTCGCGCAGGCCGATGATTTAGGCCTGGAGGGCGCCGCGCGTGAAGCGCGTTATCGCGCCTTGGCGGCGGCATTGGTGCCGGGCGAGCGGTTGTGTACCGCGCATCATCGAGACGATCAAGCCGAAACCTTCATGCTGCGCCTCCTGCGAGGTGCCGGGGTGCACGGTTTAGGCGCAATGGCGCCGGTGAGTCCATTCGCGGCCAGCACGCTGGTGCGGCCGTTATTGTCGTTTTCGCGCGCGGCGCTGCGCGACTATGCCGAACATGCAGGTCTGCAGTGGATCGAAGATCCGAGTAATGACGACACGCGCCATGCGCGCAATTTCATG
>CAZCAK010000147.1:0-5178 GCA_964496605.1 uncultured Acidiferrobacteraceae bacterium
TGTTCATTTCGATAAAATAAAACTCACCCCTCTCGAACAAAAATTCAAACGTACCGGCGCCGCGATAACCGATCTTGCGACAAGCCTCGGCACAGCGTTCGCCAATGCGCGCACGAATTTTTTCCGTGATGCCGGGCGCCGGTGCCTCTTCCATAACCTTCTGGTGGCGCCGTTGCAAAGAGCAATCGCGTTCGCCTAAATGAATTGCGTTACCGTGTTCGTCGGCGAGTATTTGGATTTCGATGTGGCGCGGATTTTCCAGGTACTTTTCCATGTACACGGTTTCGTTATTGAACGCCGCCTTCGCCTCGGCGCGCGTCAAGCTAATGGCATGCAACAGCGCCGCTTCGCTATGCACTACGCGCATACCCTTGCCGCCACCACCGCCGGCGGCCTTGATTAGCACCGGATAACCGATGTCCTGTGCGATTTGAAACGTGCGCTTATCGTCGTCGTCGAGCGGGCCTTCGGAACCGGGCACGCAGGGCACGCCCGCCTTCTTCATAGCGCGAATCGCTGAGATCTTGTCGCCCATCAGGCGGATCGTGTCCGGACGGGGGCCGATGAAAATAAAACCGCTTTGCTCCACGCGCTCGGCGAAGTCGGCATTCTCCGACAAAAAGCCATAACCCGGATGAATCGCAACCGCATCGGTCACTTCCGCGGCGCTAATCACGGCCGGAATATTCATGTAGCTTTGCGCAGATGACGCCGGGCCGATACACACCGACTCGTCCGCGAGCCGCACATACTTCGCGTCGCGGTCGGCCTCGGAATGTAACGCAACGGTTTTGATGCCCAATGCGCGACACGCCCGCTGTATGCGCAGGGCAATTTCGCCGCGATTGGCGATGACCACTTTCTCGATCATGGGCGCTTATTCGATGACAAACAGGACTTCGCCGTATTCCACCGGTTGGCCGTTCTCTTTGAGAATCGCGCGCACTGTGCCGGCCTTGTCGGACTCAATTTCATTCAACATCTTCATCGCCTCGATGATGCATAGACGATCGCCGACAGCGACGGTGTTGCCGACCTCGACAAAAGGCTTCGCATCCGGAGACGGTGCGCGGTAGAACGTACCGACCATGGGGGACTTAACAGGATGTCCGCTCGGAACCGCGGCCTCGGCCGGTGCCGCGCTTGCGGGGGCGGCCGCCGGTGCCGCGCTTGCGGGGGCGGCCGCCGGTGCCGCGGCTACGACGCTAGCGATCGCGGGTGGTGCCATCGAGCTGCCGCGGCTGATACGAATCGATTCCTCGCCTTCGCGAATCTCAATTTCGCCGAGGTTCGACGCCTCGAGCATTTCAATTAGTTTTTTTACTTTGCGTATGTCCATGACTCACCTGATGGTTCAAAAACTGAGCGGCGGCGCGTAGCGCCAAGGCATAGCCCTGCGGACCGAGACCGCTAACGACACCGACAGCTAAATCGGAAAAATACGAATGTCGGCGGAACGGTTCGCGCGCATACACATTCGATAGATGTACTTCGATAAACGGGATACGCGTCGCCGCTAGCGCGTCGCGTAGCGCCACGCTGGTATGGGTGAAACCCGCAGGATTAATAAGGATGAACGCGACCTGTTCGCGTAAGGCGGCATGCAGACGCTCGATCAAAGTATGCTCGGCATTGCTTTGAAAAAAGTCGACTTTGAGCCGAAGGTCCTCGCCTAGGACAAGCAAATCCTGATGGATTTCTTCCAAGGTCGTGCGCCCATAGTGTTCCGGCTCGCGTTCGCCGAGCAGGTTAAGGTTGGGGCCGTTGAGCACGAGGACTAATGGTTGAGCTGTCGACATTCGCTCTTATCTGTCGGTATTTTGCGGTGAAATTTGGCGTAAAAGCCCATTTGCCCACATTGTGCCGAGCGTGCTTAGGCTTGTCTAGCGTTATAGGCCGGCGGCGCGATGCCCAGCAATTTGCCTCACGTTAGCGTCGATTTTGCGATGATGCTGGCAAATTCGCGGAAATGAGGCGAATGAGGTCCGGCTCGGTATAAACCCCCCGGTGGTCGTTCAATACTTCGCCTTGAGGCGAGATCAGGACGCTGTACGGCAGGGCATCGGCGGTATTCGTGTACTGGCGCATCAACTCGAAGCCTTGGTCGCCGCTCAAAAGAATGGGATACGAGATACCGATGCTATCGGCGTACCGCAGCACGGCCTCGCGATCATCGACCGCGATCCCCAGGATCTGCAGACCATTCGCGCCGTATTGGTCCTGGGCGCGCATAAGAAGTGGAATCTCCTCGCGGCAGGGCGGACACCACGTTGCCCAAAAATTGATCAACACGAGCTTGCCGCGCCAATCGGCCAGCCGATAGGTCTTACCGTCAATGCCGGGGAACTCGAACGGCGCCGCGGTGGTGACTTTGGTCCGCTCGGTATGCAACCCCCAGGCGACAAAGTAGCCCAGCAGTGCTGCGGAGATCGCAGCAATTCCGAGCAGCGTATTGCGCGCCGTGGGACTCATTGCACCTCGGTCAATACTGCGAGGAACTCGTCGGCCGACTTGAAGCCGTAAAATCGCAGCTGGCGGCGTTCGTTGCCCGTTGCGTCGAACAGCACGGTCGCGGGCGGTCCTAGCACGTCGAGATTTTGTTTGAGCTTGCGCGTCTCGTCGTTATTTTCCGTTACATCCGCTTGGATAAGCGCGAACCGGCCGAGCGCGGTACGGACGCGCGGATCGGTAAACGTGATTTTCTCCATGCGTAAGCAATCGGTACACCAAGTCGCATAGAAGTCGACTAGGATCGGTTTGTGTTGCGCCTGCGCTGCCGCGAACGCGCGTTGGTAATCGCTCACCGTGCTCACGCGAGTAAAGTGTGCCCCGGTTTCCGCCGGCACCGCGGATACCGCGTTCACCGCCGGCGCCGCGACCGAGGGTAAGGGCTTCATGATGTCGCGCTGGCCATAAAAAGCGCCAACGAGTGCGGCCACGCCCCAGACCAACAACAGGGTTCCGATGCCTTTAGCGAAATATGCCCACCCACTAACGCCGGCGGGCAAGGGTTGCGTCGCATTGAGATAGACGCCGGTGACAATGAGCAATGCCGCCCAGAAATACAGCACCGGCACTTGCGGTAATACGCCGAGCAGATAGATCGCGACTGCGATCAACATCACGCCAAAGGCGTACTTCACACGATCCATCCACGCGCCGGCGCGCGGCAATAAAAATCCGGCACCAATGCCAATACCGATCAGCACAACGCCCATACCCAGCGCCATGGAGAACATAATGGCGCCGCCAAGCACCGGATCGCGGCTGGAAATCGCAACACTGAGGGCGGAGATCAACAGCGGTGATACGCACGCCCCGACAATCAGCGCCGATACCAGCCCCATAATAAAGACGCCGATGTAGGAACCGCCTTTCAACGTCTGCGTGCGCTCCTGCAGACGCGACTGAATAAAGCTTGGCATCTGCAGCTCGTAAAAACCGAACATCGGCAGGGCCAAGAGCACAAAGATGAAACTCAGAATGCCAATGGCCCAGATATTCTGGAAATAAGCCTGCAATTGGTCACCGGTCGCACCGGCCAAAACACCGGCCGCGGTATACGTAACGGCGGTACCTAATACGTACGCCGTCGACAACATGCCGCCACGCAGTTTGGAAATGTTTTGTCCACCCTGGCCGACGATAATGCTGGAAAGAATTGGGATCATTGGCAACACGCAGGGGGTAAATGTCAGCGCGAGCCCAATGCCGAATGCGGCCAAGATCGCCGCAGCGAAGGTGGCGAACGAACGTGTTGCCGGAGCGTCCGCTGTCTTCGGCGCTGCCCTCTCGGGAGCGGGGGCGGCACCACTAGTTAAGTCGAAATTGATTTTTTTCGTGACGGGCGGATAACAAATGCCTTTTTCGGCACAACCTTGGTAGCTCGCAGTCAGTTCAAGGCGCTTCGTACTAACCGGTATGCGCACGTCGACGCGATCGTGATAGATCTCGGTTTTGCCGAAAAATTCGTCGACTTTGACCTGGCCGCGGGGCAGGTCGTAACGCCCGACGCCATTGCCGCTGAAGCGAATCTTGTCGCGATAAAGATAGTACCCGGGGGCGATATCGATGCGCGCTAACACCGCGTCGTTACCGTCGGCAATCGTGCTTAAGCGAAATGCCTGCTCCGGATCCAGGAATTCATCGTTATGCGGCTCGAGCAAATTACTCAAACCCGACAGGGTTTGGGGCTTCGACGCTTCGGGCACACTCGATACGGCGGCGAGCTTGAGATCCACCGTTTTATTTTGCGGCGGATAACACACACCAACGTCGGCGCAACCTTGATAGCCGATTTTTAGCTTTAAGGTTTGCGCCGCCGGATTATTGCGCACCAATTTAAGGCGAATCTTGACGCCCTTGCGGTAGGTTTCGACATCGCCAAAAAATTCGTCGTGCTTCTTGATACCGGCGGGAATTTGCGCCTCTTGCACCATCACGCCCGGATCGGCGGGCTCGAATTTGAATTTATCCCGATAGAGGTAGTAACCATCCGCGATCTTAAAGTTCGCCTCCAGCGTTTCGGCATCCACGGGGCGGATATCGACCTGAAACGCCTTTTCCGGCTCCAATAATTCGTCTTGCAACGGATTTGCATTGGCGGCTAATGCAAAGAACCAAGCGAAGACAGCGACAACTAAGGGCAAACGTAACGGGGGCATTGTTTTATTGTTCCGGGTTTTTCAACCATGCGAGATAAGCCGGTAACCCGGCGACGAGTGGGACCGCGACGACCTCTGGAAGTTCGTAAGGGTGATTTTGACGAATATAGGCTTCAATTGCCGGGTATTTTGCGCTCGAAGCCTTAATAACAAGCAATAGCTCCTCCGCCGTTTCAACCTGACCGCGCCAGCGGTAGATCGATTGTATGGAGGGCAAAATATTAACGCAGGCGGCATGACCGAGCTCAACGAGACCTTGCGCCAGTCCTTTAGCGACCTCATCGGTAGGACAAGTGCACAGCACGATCTGCGTATCGATCGGACCAGAATCAACCAGCAAGGGAACTCCATGGGCGTAGGTGCGGTCACATTCTACGCCGACGTTACCTGCTCGGTAATGGCGGTTCCTCCTTTATGTGGTTGGCGACGTTAGGATACTGCTTCAGTTGACTTCCACCGTTTCGGTGGCTTGGCCGCGCGAGCGGCCAAGACGTCGCTTTTTTATCCCTTTTTA
>CAZCAK010000148.1:0-5134 GCA_964496605.1 uncultured Acidiferrobacteraceae bacterium
CGGCCGCGCCCGCGCTGGCGCCTGGTGAGGGCTTGGTTGGACGCGTATGGCTCCCAAAAAAAATGTTATGGACCGACCGCGGTACACGCGACGGCCCCGATGCGGCATCGGCGGTATTGCTACGCACCGCCCTCACGGTGCCGGTCGTTGCTGACGATAAAGTCATCGCGGTATTGGAATTTTTCAAACGCGAGCCGGCGCCGGAAGACCGGCACGTCGTGCGCCTGTTTACAACTCTGGCCGATCAGCTCGGCGGGATCATTCAACGGAAACGCGCGGAAGAGCGTCTGCACCACATGGCGCATTACGACCATCTCACCGGGTTACCGAATCGCGTCCTGTTTGCCGATCGTTTACAGCAGGCGATGCTTGAGGCGAACCGCCACGGGCGATTTGTCGGTGTAATGTTTCTCGACCTCGATCGCTTCAAAACGATTAACGATAGCCTTGGGCATGGTATTGGGGACGCGCTACTGAAGGCGGCGGCCGACCGATTGGCCACCTGCATTCGCGAGGGCGACACCGTGGCACGTCTTGCCGGGGATGAATTCACCGTCGCGTTGGTGGGTATGGCGCGGCCGGATCATGCAGCGCATGTGGCGCAAAAAATTCTCGATGAGCTATCGTTGCCGTTTCGTATCGGCGACCATGAGCTTTACACCGGCGCCAGCATTGGCCTGACGCTTTATCCGACCGACGACACGACTGTTGATGGCCTACTGCGCAACGCCGATGTCGCCATGTATCGTGCCAAAGATCACGGCGGTAACGGATATCAGTTCTATTCGGCAGATATGACGGCAAAGGCGCACGAACGATTATCGCTGGAGAATGACTTACGGCGCGCGCTTGAACGAGAGGAATTCGTCCTACATTATCAGCCGATCGTGTCATTGGCGACGGGGCAACTCGTAGCGATTGAGTCGCTGCTGCGTTGGTATCACCCCGAACGCGGGATGTTGTTACCCGGCGAGTTCATTCCACTCGCGGAGGAAACCGGACTTATCGTGCCATTAGGCGACTGGGTATTGCAGGAGGCAACGCAGGCTTTGGCACGACTGAGCGTAGCCGCCGGCACCTTGCTGCGGGTCGGCGTTAACATATCGGCGCATCAGTTTCGACACGATATTATCCGATCGATCGACCGAGCCTTAACCAGCGCCAAGATCGCACCGGCCCAGCTGCAGCTCGAAATTACCGAGAGCGTCTTGATGCAAAATATCGAAGCCACCGAAAAAACCTTGCGCGACTTGGGCGATATGGGCGTAGAGTTATTGCTCGACGATTTCGGTACCGGCTATTCGAGCTTGTCTTATCTCAAGCGTTTCCCGATCGACGGATTAAAAATCGATCGTTCGTTCGTGCGCGATATCCCGGAGGATGCTGACGACGCCGCCATCGCTAGTGCCATTATTTCCATGGCCCACAGCTTGGGCATCGTCGTGATTGCCGAAGGTGTGGAGACGCGGGCACAGCTCGCGTTTCTGCAAGAACGCCACTGTGATCAAATTCAGGGGTACTACTTCAGCGAACCGATTCCTGAGGAGCGATTGGTTCCGCTGCTATTGCAAGATGCGATTGTGCCGAACGATTCTTAGCGGCGATGTAAACAGCTACAACTTGAGCTCTGGTGCGTTCCGTTCGACAATATCGGACACTTTAAATTTTTTGGAGCAGAGATGGCACGGGTAAAGGTATACAGCACGGGTACTTGTCCGATTTGTGTAAAAGCAAAAAAATTCCTGGAAAAATCCAATATCGCCTACGATGAGATCCGCATCGATACCGACTTCGCGGGGCGCCGCGAATTCACCGTGGTAACTAACGGCGCGCGCACCGTGCCGCAAATCGTCATCGACGGCAAATGCATCGGTGGGTTTAGCGAATTGACCGAGCTCGATATGGACGGCGGTTTGGATGGTCTTGCCGGTAGTGCCGCCGAGGGCGGCAAGTCTTAGCGGCTACATGGCGAACTTACGGTAGCCGTAATAGGCGTAGCTTAAAAAATAGCGCACGCTTTTCCATAGCGGTAATTTCTCGATATGTTTATAGATATGCCATTGATAGCGCGCCGCGCGCAACTTCTTGCCCGAGATGGAGTTGGCGCGCACGCGGTAGGCGGTGAGCGGTTCATTCAGTCCATGGGCGCTGCCATAACGTTTTAAAATCCCTAACCATAGGATGTAATCCTCGTGGCCAACCGCGCGCAAATAATGTTTGGAGATCGCGTGTGCGTCATAAATCGCGGTGGAACATCCAATCACGTTCGACATTAATAATTGTTCGTAGGTGACCTCGTTCGGAACGCGCACCGAACGTTGACTGCCGACGCCGCGATCGTGGTCTTCATCGATCTTGCTATAGGCGGTGTAAGACAGCTTCGCCTTCCGCCGACGCATGAAGGTAATGTGCTTTTCGAGCTTTTGTGGGTGCCACAAATCGTCGCTATCTAAAAAGGCGATGTACCGGCCGCGCGCGGCGCGAATCGCGGCGTTGCGTGCCGCCGCTACGCCCTGATTTTTATCTAGCCGCAATAGCCGAATACGAAGATCGCGGCGCGCGTACTGTTCAACGATATCGCGGGAATTGTCGGTCGAGCCATCATCGGCGACCAGCAACTCCCAGTTCTTGTAGGTCTGTGCCAACACCGATCGCACAGTCGCGTCAATAAATTTTGCGGCGTTGTAGATCGGGGTGATGATCGACACCAAATCGTCCGTGGGTACGGCCTGGTCCGTCATGAGCTGCTCCTTGCAGAAATCGTCCGTGATCTCGCCGGTGTCGATACCGACGAGGTGGCTGCAGGATATCGCGCTTCTCGCCGATCGATTATCAGGCGAACGGCGCACGCATTTCTCTATAACATCTGGAACTTCCTTCGCGTAGCACAAAAAACCGCCGTTCGCCTCCCCTGGCGGTACGCGCGGCGCTGCTATGCTCATACCCATGGACACCGCCGTCATCAAGGGCCTGCCGCTATTCCTCCTGAATACGGTTCTGTTTCCGCAGGACGAGTTGCCGCTGCGCGTTTTTGAAACGCGCTACATGGACATGATCAGCCACTGTCTCAAAACGCACACACCCTTCGGCATATGTGCCATTCGTCACGGCGCGGAAGTGGGCGAGCTGGCCGAGCCCTATGCCGTCGGCACCATCGCCGAGGTGGTGCGCTGGGAAATGCCCAGTCAGGGCGTGTTACATCTTTTGGTGCGTGGCGGCGCGCGCTTCGAGATACAACGCAGTTTTGCGCGCGGCAAGCTATTGCTGGCCGATGTCGCGGTGTGGGACGACGAACCCGACGCACGCATTCCTACCATACTGCAAAGCTTGTCGCAGTTACTGGAGCAGTTGCTGAAGGAGTACGGCCATGCACTGATCCCGACGCCGCATCGGCTCAACAGTGCCTCCTGGGTTGGTATGCGTCTGGCGCAGCTTCTGCCGATGGAAATCGAGAGCAAACAAAAGTGGTTACAACACCGCGACCCAGTGGCGCGCCTCGATGCGATCGAACAGGCATTATTTACCCTGGCGCATGAGGAAAGCGACTAGCCTCGGCATTTAATCCGATGCGACCGGTTCGGGTGCGGCGCATGCTGCAGCGATTCCAGGTAGGGTTATGGTTCTGGGTCGCACCGCTACTATTATCGGCATTGTCGTTGTCGCGTTCCTGCTCGTTGCCGTTACCGCGATTCCCTTGATTGATTGGAACGCGCATCGCGACTGGGTCGCGAAACAGGTGGAAAAACGTACCGGGCGCAGCTTTAAGATCGACGGTCGGCTCGATATTAAGCTGCGTCTCGTGCCGCAAATACATGCCGAACAAGTGACGCTCGGCAACGCGCCGTGGGGCAGCGAAGCGGCGATGCTGCACGCGGATGTCATCGAATTCGGTATCGATGTGCCGAAGTTGTTATTCGGCCAAATCTTTCTTCCCGCTATTAAACTCACGCGTCCGACGTTATTGCTGGAACGCAATGCTCAAGCCCAAGCCAATTGGCAACTGGGCCAGGGCGGCGGAGGCGGCAAACCACCGATTATCGGTCGCATTGAGATTGCGGCAGGGCGATTGCGTTATCGCGACCCGCGCGTCGGCACTGATATCGCGGCGCGGCTTCAAACCGAGCCACCCAAAACCGCGACCGAAGAACCGAGTTTATTAATCGATGCCGACGGGAAATTTCAAAACGGCAAATTTGTTTTAAAGGGTCGCGGCGGCGCGCTATTGGCATTGCGCGATCCCAAGGTGCCCTACCCGCTTAATCTACACGGTGAGATCGGTGGCAGTCAGGCGAGTATCAACGGCACGGTTACCGACATTGTGCGTTTTCAAAACATGGATTTGACGCTCGATATCAAAGGACCGGACCTCGCCAAGTTGCATAATATTTTACACGTGCCGTTCCCGCCGACGCCGCCGTATCATTTAAACGCGCACCTCATCCGCAAAGGAGATAGTTGGCATCTGCCTGATTTGCACGGGCGCATCGGCGACAGTGATATCGACGGTGACTTTACCATTGTCACGGGCGCACGTACGCAACTCAGCGGCAATTTGCACTCGCGTCACATGGACTTCGACGACATCGCCGAGTTTATCGGCGCGCCCCCGCAAACCGGGCCTGGAGAAACTGCATCGGCGGAGCAGAAGCGTCAAGCGGCGCAGTTGGCAGAGCGCCCGCGGGTTTTGCCGCAAAAGGATTTAAATCTGACGACTTTACGCAAGGTTGATGCGCGTATTCGCTATCGTGCCGAACACGTCAAGGCGCCGTCGCTCCCCATCGAATCGCTCGAAACCGATCTGCGCTTGAATAGCGGTGATCTCTATCTGCAGCCACTGAAGTTCGGTCTGGCCGGTGGCGAAGTCGAGGCGCAGCTGCGTCTCGACGCGCGACAGTCGCCGATTGCGGTCGACAGCGAATTCACTGCACGGCGCTTATCGTTGCCGAAACTATTTCCGAAAATAAAAATCACCAAGGACAGCGCCGGCGTAATGGGCGGCCGTGCAAAGCTGCGTATGCACGGCAACTCGGTGGCGCAAATGGCGGCGCATTCCACCGGTACGCTAGGTGTCGCGATGAACACCGGCGAAGTCAGCGCCTTGCTAGTATCGCTCGCCGGGCTCGATCTCGCTAAG
>CAZCAK010000149.1:0-3737 GCA_964496605.1 uncultured Acidiferrobacteraceae bacterium
ACAAAGAATCAGACAAATAATAAAAAGTTGGCGTGTTGCCGCAGTATAATACGGTCACGAATTTTTCTGCCCGATCATGTCGAAAAAAATCACGTCGCCCGAATTGTCGCAAACCGCTCTGCCGCTGGAGTTCATCGAGGTGGCAGCGCCGTCGCCGGCCACAGCCAGTGTCGTGTGGTTACATGGCTTAGGCGCCGACGGGCACGATTTCGTACCGCTGGTACCGGAGCTGCGCCTGCAAGCCAACGTGCGCTTTATTTTTCCGCACGCGCCGCACCGCGCCGTGAGCTTAAATGGCGGTTACCCAATGCGCGCTTGGTACGATATCTTTGGCTTGCAACCGGGCGCGCCGCAAGACGCCGCTGGGCTCGCGGCAATGGATCGCACGCTGAAGACCCTCATCGATCATGAGCATGCGCGCGGCATACCGTATACACGCGTGTTTCTCGCCGGCTTTTCGCAAGGCGGCGCGATGGCCTTGCACGCCGGTTTGCGTTTCCCCGAGACCCTCGGCGGGATCGTCGCCCTTTCAACTTATTTACCGCTACACGAGCGCATTGCGCTCGAGGCCAGCGCCGCCAATCGGGCGACGCCGATTTTTATGGCGCACGGAACGGAGGACACCGTCGTCCCCTACGACTTCGGTGAACTCTCCTGTCGTCATCTGCGGCAACTGGGCTACACCGTCGACTGGCATGGTTACGCCATGGCCCATAGCGTGGATAGCGACGAGATCGCCGATATCTCGACCTGGCTGAACACCCGACTTGCAGTAACGCGCTAAGGCCGCCACCATGCCGCTATGAGTGCCACCTCCATCAAACCGATCAAGCCGATTAAATCCGACCCCGTATACACGCCCGGGCGTTTACCGCCGGAGTGGGCGCCGCAAAGCGGCGTGATGCTGACTTGGCCCCATGGCTACGGCGACTGGGCCGCGCGCCTGAGCAAGGTCGAACCGGTATTCGTCGATATTGCCAAGGCGGTCGCCGCGCACGAGTTGGTGTTAATCGTATGCTACGACGACGCGCATCGGGCGCACGTATGGCAATTATTACGCAATGCTGGCGTGGCCGAGACCCAATTGCGCTTTTTCACCGTACCCTCGAACGATACCTGGGCGCGCGACCACGGGCCAATTAGCGTCGTTCGCAACGGTCATCCGGTATTACTCGATTTCCAATTCAATGGCTGGGGCAATAAATATCCTGCCGATTTGGACAATCGCATTAATACCGAGCTGCAACGCCTCGGCGCCTTCGCCGGTTTGGTGCGCGAAGACGTCGAGCTCGTGCTCGAAGGTGGCAGTATCGAAGTCGACGGTGCCGGTACTTTGCTCACTACGAGTCGTTGTTTGTTATCGCCGGCGCGCAATCCAAAACTCAACCGCGAACAAATCGAAGCGAGTCTCAAGACGCTGCTCGGCGTCGAGCGTATCCTCTGGTTGCATCATGGCTATCTCGCCGGCGACGACACCGATAGTCATATCGATACCCTGGCACGCTTTTGCGACGCCCGCACGATCGCCTACGTCAGCTGCAACGACCCGCAAGACGAACACTACGCGGAACTGAAGGCAATGGAGCAGGAGTTAAGAGCGTTCCGCACGCCGGACGGCGAGCCCTATCGCCTTATCGCGCTACCTTGGCCGCGCGCACGCCTGAACGAAGACGGCGAACGTCTGCCGGCGACATACGCGAATTTCTTAATCATCAACGACGCCGTATTGGTGCCGACCTACGACGATCCGGCCGATGCCAGCGCGCTCGCACGCGTGCGCGAGGCGTTCCCGGATCGCAATGTCGTCGGTGTCGCCTGTCTGCCACTCATTTTTCAATATGGCAGCTTACACTGCGTCACGATGCAATTACCGGCGGATGTGTTGCTATGAAATTGAAGGTCGGCGTAGTCCAGCAAACCTGCAGCGAAGACCGCGCGCGCAATCTTGCGCTTAGCAGCGACGGTGTACGTGCAGTGGCGGCGCAAGGCGCGCAATTGGTGTTATTGCAGGAACTGCATGCCGGCGTTTATTTTTGTCAGACCGCCGATACACAGCGCTTCGAGCAAGCCGAATCGATTCCCGGTCCCACGACTGACGCACTGGCAACGCTGGCACGCGAGCTCAAGATTGTGATCGTCGGTTCGGTGTTCGAGCGCCGTGCCGCCGGCGTTTACCACAATACCGCGGTGGTTTTAGATCGCGACGGGCGTCTCGCCGGGACTTATCGCAAGATGCATATTCCGGACGATCCCGGCTTTCACGAGAAGTTTTATTTCACGCCGGGTGATCAAGGCTTCACGCCGATTGCTACCGCAGTCGGAAATCTTGGGGTACTGGTATGTTGGGACCAGTGGTATCCCGAGGCCGCGCGGCTCATGGCGCTCGCCGGCGCCGATATTCTGCTTTATCCCACTGCCATCGGTTGGGATCCGCGCGACGACGAGGCCGAGAAGGCCCGTCAACGCGATAGCTGGATCACGATCCAGCGTGCCCATGCCATCGCCAACGGTATGCCGGTGATTGTTTGTAATCGTGTTGGTTTCGAGGCCGATACGCACGGCCACGGCCCCGGTATTCAGTTTTGGGGCACGAGCTTTATCGCCGGCCCGCAGGGCGAAATCTTGGCGCAGGCGCCGAGTGACGCACCGGCGATATTGGTCGCCGAAGTCGATCGTAAGCGAACCGAGGACGTGCGGCGTATTTGGCCGTTTTTTCGCGACCGGCGCATCGATGCCTATCAAGACCTCATTAAACGCTACCGCTAACGCGTGATCCCACACCCGGCGCAGGCGGCCCATGCGCGTCGTTTATTGGGCGAACTTCTCGGCGCCGACGGCGCCGCCGATAAAATCATCGAACGTTATTTTCGCGCGCATCCGAAGCTCGGTGCGCGCGACCGCGGCGTCATTGCGGAACTGGTGTATGCATGTCTGCGGCATCGCCGCAGCTTGGAATACTACGCCGGCAGCGGCGATCCCGGCGCGTTGTTGGCGACGCAATTACTTATGCAGGGCGCGAGCGCCCGGGCACTGGAAGACCTCGCACTCGTTTCGCAGATGCGCACCTTGACCGAGCGTGTACGCACTACCGATCGCAGCGCCCTGCCATTCGCAGTACGTGCCGACCTTCCGGACTGGCTCGCCGACGCCTTGCTGGAGCAATTCGGCAGCGAACGGGCATTGTCACTCGCTCAAGCGCTGAACGAACCGGCACCGCTCGATTTGCGCGTTAACACGCTTAAGGCCGATCGTCACGAAGTCCAGGCGCAATTGGCGGCGGAAGATTTTGCCACCGAACTGACGCCTTATTCACCGGTAGGTTTGCGACGGCACAGCCGCGCCCCCTTGTTTAACACCGCGGCATTCCGCGACGGATTATTTGAGATACAAGACGAAGGCAGCCAGCTCGTCTCGCTGTTACTAGAACCGAAACGCCGCGAACACTTAGTCGATTTTTGCGCCGGCGCCGGCGGCAAAACGCTTCACTTGGGCGCATTGTTGGCGAATACCGGCGCGGTCTACGCCTTCGACATTCTGTCGAAGCGTCTGGACCGCCTGAAACCACGCCTGATCCGCGCCGGACTCGATAATGTGCGCTGCGAGCGCATTGAAGACGAAACCGATGCGCGGCTTGAGCGCTTGCACGGCAAAATGGATCGGGTATTGGTCGACGCGCCGTGTTCCGGCACCGGGACCGTGCGACGCAATCCGGATATCAAGTGGCGCGCCATCGATTT
>CAZCAK010000149.1:3837-5132 GCA_964496605.1 uncultured Acidiferrobacteraceae bacterium
AGCGCCAGCGCGATGAGTGCGCCGAAGATATACAACTCGAAACGTGCGACATCGTCGACGATGGCCTGAAACGCCTCGCCGAAGGCATAACCGCCGATACTGACCGCGACCGCCCAGAGGACCGCACCGACTGCGTTCAAAACAAAAAACTTGCGGCGGTCGATGCTGCTCGCGCCCATGGCGAACGGCGTCACATTACGTAGGCCGTAATAAAACCGGAACGTCAGGATCAGGAAATTTTCGTGGCGGGCAATGAGACGATAGACCTTATCGGCATAGGCCTGCCAGGACAATCGCTTGGCAATGAGGCCAGGCCCGTAACGACGTCCAATATAGAAATAAAGTTGATCGCCGCTGAAGCTACCGGCGAAAGCGGCCAGCATGACCCCGGGCAGGTTGAGATAACCTAATTGCGCAACGAATCCGCCGAGCACCAAGATAGTCTCGCCTTCGAGAAATGTGCCGACAAAAATGGCCCAATAGCCGTACTGTTCGATGAGTATACGTAGCGACATCGGTGGCCGTGCGCGACTTCAGTTTAGAGACAAAACGATCCAACGACTGCGGTACGCACGAGTGCGTCCTTAACAGCCTTCCGTAGCTGCAGCGCGGACGATAAAAGAAGCCCCGCTTAACGCGGGGCTTTAGGAGAGTGTAAACGCTTAACGGGGTACGACGCGAGTGGTCTGCATCCCTTTCGGTCCCTTTGTGGACTCGAAATCGACTTGTTGGCCCTCAGCTAGGGTCTTGAAGCCGTCGCCTTCAATGGTGGAGAAGTGGACGAATACGTCGGCTCCGCCGTCTTTCGGGGTGATAAAGCCAAAGCCTTTAGCCTCGTTAAACCACTTTACGGTACCTTGTTGCATAGTGTTACAAACCTCTTTTGCCCTAAGCGCTTAGGGCGGAAATTAAGGCCCTTTCGGACCGGTTGAAAAACGCTGAATCACGAGGCGGGAATTTATAGCCACGACCTTGCGCTGAAACAGCTATCACGGTCGAAGCTACCTAGTAGTGGCGATGACCGGCGACGTTACGCGGTAAACCGAATAGCGGCGCAATCCGGATTATAGCTTACGATTTGCGCGCAAAGTAAAGCGACGAACCGACTTAGTCATCGACCGGGCGCCGGCGTGTCACCTTGGTCGCAGCCCGTTGGCGCTTTATTTGCAGGCGCCGGGCCTGTGCCGCCCGGCTCGGTTTAGTCGCCTTACGTGGCCGGACGACCCGGTTATGGGCCGCGATTTTATCGCTAAGTCGTTGAAGCGCAATACTAAGATTACGGATTTGCGAGGGCG
>CAZCAK010000150.1:0-5128 GCA_964496605.1 uncultured Acidiferrobacteraceae bacterium
ACAACCCGATGTGCCCCGCCACCGGCCATCGCATTTGCAACGATTGCATGAAGGCCTGCATCTACCAGAAACAGGACCCGGTGAATATTCCGGAAATCGAGCCGCGCGTGCTCACCGACGTCTTGGATCTGCCGTGGGGCGTCGAAATTTACGATTTGTTGACCAAGTGGAATCCACTGCGTGCGCGGCAATATCTACCGCAACCATACTCCGGCGCCAAGGTGCTAATAGCCGGCATGGGGCCGGCGGGATTTACGCTGGCGCATCATCTGTTGATGGAAGGTTGTGCCGTGGTCGGTATCGACGGCCTGAAAATCGAACCGCTACCGCAGGAATGGATCGCGCAACCGATCGCACGGTACGCCGCGATCAACGATGAATTGGATACGCGGGTCATGAGCGGTTTCGGAGGTGTCGCCGAGTACGGCATCACCGTTCGTTGGGATAAGAATTTTTTAAAACTAATTCACATCAGCTTGGCACGGCGGAAGGGATTTCAGGTTTTCGGCGGTGTGCGTCTGGGCGGCACCATCACCTTAGACGACGCATGGGCGCTCGGCTTCGATCACGTCAGTATCGCAACCGGCGCCGGTCTGCCGCGCGCACTACCGATCGAAAACAGTCTTGCACGGGGCATGCGCCAAGCGGTGGATTTTCTCATGGCGCTGCAGCTCACTGGCGCTGCTAAGGCGAGTAGCTTAACGAATCTACAGGTACGTCTGCCGGCGGTGGTTATTGGTGGCGGTCTTACCGGTATCGATACCGCTACCGAAGTGCAGGCGTATTACATTCGCCAGGTGGAAAAGACCTTAATGCGTTACGAGCGTCTAAGTCACGTCTTTGGCGAGGCGCGGGTGCGCGAACATTTTGACGACGAATCGATCGGCATATTGAATGAATTTCTCGCGCACGGACGCGCGGTGCGTGCCGAGCGCGCGCGCGCCGCGGAGGCGAGAGAGGAGCCGGATTTTCAGGGCCTGTTGCGCGCCTGGGGCGGCGTCACGGTCACTTATCGCCGCGCGATGAACGAGTCGCCGGCATATCTGCGCAATCACGAGGAGATTGCGAAGGCGTTTGAGGAGGGAATTTTCTACGCCGATGCGCTCGATCCGGTGCGCGCCGAACTGGATCGCTACGGACACGTGAGCGCCTTGGTGTGCCGGAAACAACAGCGTGACGACACCGGGCATTGGCAGACAACGACGGAACAAGTGAGCTTGCCGGCGCGTGCGATTTTTGTCGCCGCGGGGGCCACGCCCAATACCATTTATGAACGCGAGCGACCCGGGACGTTCGAGATGCAAGGCAATCACTTCGCGCCATTTCATTTGCGCGACGACCGCCTCGAGCCGGTGCCGGTGGCGCCGCATTGTAAGGTCGAGGACTACGGCGTCTTCACCTCCTACGATCGGGACGATCATCGCGTTTCATTCGTCGGTGATACGCATCCCGTGTTTCATGGCACGGTGGTGAAGGCCATCGCCTCCGGCGTGCGCGCCTATCCGCAAATTATGCGTGCCATCGGCGCCAAGACCTTCCGTCGGGGCGATGACGCGGAATGCGCCGCATTTCAGAGCGCAATGAAGAACGCCTTACAGCCGCGCGTTGAGGCGGTGCGGCGCCATAGTCCAACCGTGGTCGAAATTCGCGTGCGCGCACCACTGGCGGCGAAAAATTTCCGCCCGGGACAATTTTTTCGCCTGCAAAACTTCGAACGGCGCGCGGCGTTAGTCGAGGGTACGCGGTTACAGACTGAGGCGCTGGCGCTGACCGGCGCCGGCGTCGATGTGCCGGATTGTATTTCGCTGATGATTGTCGAGGCGGGTGCAAGCTCCCGGCTCTGCGCCACCTTGCATCCAGGCGAGGAGATCGTGCTAATGGGTCCCACCGGCGCGCCCACCACAATCGATCGGGATCGTACCGTGATGCTCATCGGCGGGCGGCGAGGGGCGGCAGTGATACGCACTGTCGGACCGGCGCTGCGCGCCGCCAATTGTCGCGTCCTCTATATCGCCGGATTCCAAACCGCCGACGAGGTGTGTTGCCAAGAAGATTTGGAGCGTGCCGCCGATGTCATCGTATGGTGTACCGCGACCGGTGAAGCCGTTCGGCCGCGACGCCCGCAGGATCGTGCCGTAACCGGCGACTATATGGAGATTATTCGACGGTACGCCGCCGGTGAATTGCATGCCGGCGAGCCGCCGATCATGTTGCGCGACGTCGATCGCGTGTTGATCGTCGGAACCAATCGCCTGCTGCGCATGGTGCGTGATGCGCGCCACGGAATATTGCGCGAATACTTCGCCAAATCGCCGCAAATGACCGCGTCCATAGCCAGCCCCATGCAGTGCATGCTTAAAGGGGTGTGTTCACAGTGCCTGCAATGGCATCTCGATCCGGTCACCGGAGCGCGCACGCGCGCATTCTTTACTTGTTCCGGCCAAGATCAGCCCTTGGAAGTCGTCGATTTAGATAATCTCGACGCGCGCTTGGCGCAAAATCGCTTACAAGAACAACTCACCAGCCTTTGGTTGGACTATTTGTTGGCGCATAACGACATTGCGCGCGTGTAATTGTCGCGACATGACGCCGACAACTGCATCGCGCACTAATTTTTAATGTTCATCGCACGATTGTGTGCATGCATTGCGGTGTGAATTTGTAAAAATATGTCTGCGATGTAAAAAAATGTTTGCAAATTTTGTATGTGTTGATAAATTATTGCTTGACGATCCTCGAAACTATGCTAGACCTGGATAAAATATTTTCTTAAATATTGTTTGAGTGACACTTAGGTTCGATCTCGCAGTGAAGCGAGAGCAACACGAGCGAAAGGGTGACTTAACAAGGTTAAAACGAAAATTGGATCGATTAGCTAGCACAAACCGAATTACTTACCTGATTCCTCATCGGCAGGACGCCACTGCCGCGGCGTTTCTTCCGTATTTGTGTACCAAAATCCCTATTCTCCACAGAGAAACGACGGCCGTGAGCCGTCGTTTCTTTTGTGGGATATGTGTAAGTCGTTTTAATCGTTGTCACTAACCACAACCAAAGGAGTAGAAACATGGCTGCAAAGAAGAGAGCTTCGAAGAAAAAATCGTCGATGAAGAAAAAATCGTCGATGAAGAAGGGCGGCGTTAAGAAGAAGGCCAGGAGAAAACGTAGAGCCTCTAAGAAGAAGTAAGTTGCTCTGCGGGTTGGGGTGATGGCTAATTAAGCACAAGACTTAAACAAAAGGAGCATCACTTTATGGAAACACCCGCAATACATCCTGCCGGTAGCGCCTATCGCAGTGTTTTGCGATAGGACTACCGGCTTCTTGCTTTCATAGGGTCGTGGCGGTCCTGCTGTATTCGGCGCCTCACTGGGTCCAAATCGTGCGGATCGAATTCGTATAGATTCAAGGGATACTAGTCTTGGTCGGCCGCGTCCTTATTAATACTATCCAAGGCGGTGGCCCAGGCGTGTTCACGTTGGGCAATATCCTCGACGATCGCCCGGCGCAGATGCGCAAAAACCGCGTTAAATTGCGCTAAATCGGCGCCTCCGGTGAGGTCCTGTGTCGCGCGTTCGGTTGCTTGCAGGGAATCGCGCAAGCTCAATGCGCTCCCAAGGATATTCTTTAGACGTTCACGTGGATGCGGTATCCAGCTGCGGTCATTGAACAGCGAACGCCATTTCTCGCCCAGGTCCAATACCCGTTTGCGCAATTTCGGCAGCGCACCGATGTTGGCGCACTTCAAATCACCCCAGACCGCTAGCGCCATTAAGCGGGTCCACTGCGATTCGATCTCCGCGCGCCACTGCGGTTCTAACTCGATCAGCGCCTTAAATTCTTCCGGCTTCATGGCGCATTACCCGTTCGTGTAGGGTCTGCAGACGCTCGGGTGTGCCGACATCGGTCCATTGACCGCGATAATGTTCACCGCTTACACGGTCTGCGGCCATGGCGGTTTTGAGTAGCGGCGCCAGCGGAAATTTCCCCGGCTTGCAGTCCTTAAATAAAGCATGTCGATAGACGCCGATGCCGCTGAAGGTTAGCTTGCCGACACCATCGTTTGCCACGCGCGCGCCGTTCAATACGAAATCGCCCTGCGGATGATGTGGCGGATTATCGATGAGCACCAGGTGCGCGAGATCGTGGTTGAGGTTTCGGGGTAACTTCCCGAATGGAAAATCGGTCCAGATATCACCATTCACTACGATAAAGGGATCGCTGTCGAGCAACGGCAGGGCCCTAAAGATGCCGCCAGCAGTCTCGAGGCCGCCTTCGCGTTCGGCGGAGTACTGGATATGGACGCCATAACGCGCGCCGTCGCCGAGATAGTCTTCGATCTGTTGGCCGAGGTGTGCATGATTGATGACGACGTCGTTAAAACCGGCGGCGTGCAAGCGCAGCAGCAGATGTTCGATTAACGTTTGCTTGCCGACACGCAATAGTGGTTTTGGTGTGTGATCGGTGAGGGGGCGCATGCGTTCGCCGCGACCGGCGGCGAGAATCATCGCCTTCATCGATGCAGATCCGGTAGCCGCAGCGTCGCAAATAGGCGCTGCAGGTCTTTTAACTCTGGATAGCGAGAGGCGACCTCGGCGACATAACCGAGTGTGCGCGGAATATCGGGTAGGTAGCCCGGTTTGGAATCGCGATGATTCAGGCGCGCGAAGATGCCGATGGCCTTGAGATGGCGTTGTGCGCCCATGAGATCGAACCAGCGCAAGAACATTTGCTCGTCCTCGCCGGTGGGTAGCCCCGATTGTCGTGCGAGCTCGAAATAGCCCCTTACCCAATCCTCGACTTGCGCGCGCGGCCAGGCGATATAGCAATCCCGCAGTAGCGACACCAGATCGTAGGTAATCGGTCCACGCAGGGCGTCCTGAAAATCCAAAATCCCCGGGTTATGTTGCGCCGTGACCATCAGATTGCGGGAATGATAATCGCGGTGTACCCACACAATGGGCTGCGCCAAGGCCGCCTCTGCGAGATAGTCGAAGGCATCGCTCAACACTTTCTGCTGATGCGCATCGAGCGTGATCTGCAAATGGCGTCCGAGATACCATTCGCGGAATAACTCCATTTCACGTAGCAAGATGGCACGCGAATATGGCGGCAAGAAATCGCTGTTCT
>CAZCAK010000151.1:0-5098 GCA_964496605.1 uncultured Acidiferrobacteraceae bacterium
CGCCAGGATACCGACGCATAGCACGCCGGTGATTCGCAGGAAATTATTTACTGCGTCGCGCCATTCGCCGGTGTCGGCAATCAACACGACTTCGCGGACGGGGCGCTCCTGGCGCAAAATCGTTCTTTGCAATAGGGCGCTGTCGCTCCCTAGAACCCAGCGATCGATGCCCTGTACGGTCGATGGTAATGCGATGACATCATTTGCGTCGGCGCGTCGATAGCGCGCAAATAACGCACCGCTTTCGTCATAGAGACCGCCGGCGATGACGTGTTTGCTGATACGCAGCACCGCGAGATTTTCGTTCGCTGCGGCCGCATCTTTAAATGCAAGCGCGGCAACACTATTTAGGCCGACCATATCGGCCAGCAGCGTCATTCGTCGCTCGATCTGCGCGTCGAACGCGGCGCGTGTATGTAATAGCAAACCGGCACCAACCAACACTAAACTCAGTGTCGCGACGCCTAACATGAGGCTCACGATCTTCCAACGCAGCGGGGTATCGCGCAGTAGGCGTGCGATGCGGTTCATGGGCGATTGACCGCGAGACTCAAAATGCGCGAACTCACGGTGAGGCCCGCCTCGTTCGCCGCCTGCCGATTGATCTCGAAACGAATACGGCCCCGATCTTCGACTAAGTTAATGATGCCGCCGCGGCCGAGAAATCCCGGCGCCTCGCCGACGATCAAGAGGCCGCGCTGCACCGCGATCGATTCCGGCTGATGTCCCGGCACAAACAGGAGGTGACAACGCAGCGAGCGCGCTTGACTCGGGCTCGATAAGCGATGCAAGGCGATATCGTGCCCGGCGACGCGCTCGCCGGTGAAGACGTTCAACGCATTGCCGAACGGTTCCGCGCCGACGATACAGAGCTTGAATTGACCCGCGTCGTCGAATACATCAACCGGCCACACGATGAATTGCGTGAAGTTATATAAATAAGATGCCTTGACTTGATATTCGAGTGCGGTCGCGAATGCGTCGGGCGCCGCCAGGAATGGCAGCGCGCCAATGATGACGCGACATAGACCGGTCAGGTTTCGCAACAAAACACCTCGCGTGTGCGTGCGAACGAGTACGCGATGGTCACTACGGCGTTACAACTGCCAGCGCACCTTAACATAGACACTTTGCGGTACCTCGGTCGGTATGCCGTTGTTGGACGACTCGAATATTTGTTCCGGGTGATGGTTATCGAGCAAATCCTGACCCACCAACGACAGCTCCCAATCGCGGTGCGGACGCCAGGTCACACCGAGATCAAGCGCGGTGTAAGGCGGATACGGTGGGGTTCTTAATTTGTCGACGTAGCGCAAGATCGCATCGCACTCGGTACGCGCGGAAAAATCGAAAGCGCCGCGCAAGCTAATCTGATGGCGCGGCGCCAGGCCTTCAGTGAACCCGGGGGCGTTCGGATTACTCGTGAGACTCCGGTCGAGATCGAGATTCATTAAAAAGTAAGAGTACGCCGCGTCGACACGCAATTGTCGTGATGGCTGCCAGCGCAGTGCAAGCTCGGCGCCATAGGTTATCCCCCGCATATCATTGCGCACATCGCCGCTCGGACCGGTGCTGCGTAAATCGGTATAGACGTTATAAAAAGCGGCGATGTCATACCAAAGCTGGGGCGATATCAGGCGACGGTGGCCGACCTCATACGCGAGCACGTGTTCGGTGTCGAAATGATCGCCGGGGCGAATGGTGTTAAAAAACGTCAGGTCGGCCTCGAGGCGCGACGGTACGCGCGCGGCGCGCGACACCGCCAACCACCACAGTTGTTGCGGCACCGGGGTCCATGCCAAGCGCACGTTCGGTGACCATTCGTGCGCCGCATAATCGGTATTTTCGTACTTCGTTCCCAGCGTCAAGACGAGGGATTCCGGTATCAACGTCAAGCTGTCCTGGAGAAAGAGTGCGCTTAGTCGGTCGTCGCGCCGCGCCGGCAAGACATCGATGAAGCCGGCGAATTCGAGTGTCGCGGTATGGTCGCGCGTGCGTCGATAATCGCCGCCCCAGGTGAGCAGATTGCGTGGGTTCGCCTGCACGCTTTGCTGCAGTTCGACATCGACGGTATCGCGGCTATGGTTGAAGCCGAGCGGCGTGGAATCGTACTCAACCGAGTCATAGTATATTTGCGCGCGCGTGCCTTCGGTTGCTGACTGGCGTCGATCCCAGCTTGCGACGAAATTGGTGCCGCGGTGCATGACGCTTTGCTGAAACGTTCGGAGTTCGGTACCGGTATCGGCAGCGAAGGTGTCGCCCGAAACACGCCATTCATCCTGAGCGCTTGTCTTTGCGTCCCAACGAAAGCCACCGCGCTGCATGCGTGATTGATCGCGCGGTGTCACTGTCGGTAAAAACCCAGTATCGCGCTCCGCGGATTTGGCGTAGACCCGAAAACCCACGTCGTCGCCGGCTTTCCAGCCAACCCGTGCCGCGGTGATATAGCGATTCTCGGTACCGACGGTTGCCGCCGCAAGCACGCCGGCAGTGTCGCGCGCATTTTTGGTGATGATGTTGATTACACCATTCACCGCGTTGGCGCCCCATAGTGTGCCGCCGGGACCGCGAATGACTTCAATGCGATCGACGTCCTCCAACATCACATCCTGCGATTCCCACAAGGTGCCGGAAAACAATGGGTCGTAAACCGTTCGCCCGTCGATCAGGATTAATAATTTGTTGGCCTCGCGCGAGTTGAATCCTCGAATACTGACCGCCCATTTATTGGCATCGACTCGGCCGACATCGACGCCGGGCACCAGACGCAAGGCCTCGGGAATGCTGGTGGCATGCGATCGGCGAATATCCTCATTGGTTAAGACAAATATCGCCGCCGGTATCCCTTGCACGAGCTCGAGGCGACGCGATGCGGAATAGACATCGATGTCCATCAACTGTTCGAGCGAGAGGTGCTTGATATCGAGCTCAGAGGGCTGCTCGGCGGCGGATGCCGCCTGAGAAATCGCTGTGCAGACGAGAATGGCGGGTACCATGAGTCGCGCGGAACCATAGACTCTTGCGCACAGTGACCGGCGTCTTCGCGCCGTTCGCTGCGATCGACTGTCCTGGGCACACGCGTCGTGGCTGGTGCCGATCGACGAATTCCGTGTTAAGCGAACAACCCCACTAACACTACCCTGCATCGTTCTCCTTGCTTATTCGCAGGACTCGATACCCTGAGCCACGCACGAGTATAGGACCAACAATGCACCTTTGGGAACCAGAGATGCGATGCAGTTTAAGTGGGGCTATGGCTTTAGCTAGACGCAGCTGCGGGCCGCCAATACGGCGACGACCAAAGGTTAGAGGCGGCTACCATTCAACGACGCTACGGTATAGCCATGAGCTTCCGCCTATACGCCCTGACATCTATTACTCTTGCAACCTTACTTAATGGATGCGCACACAAACCGGAGCCCGCGCGCACGCCAAACGAGGAATGTCGTTATCAGATCGATGAAGGTTATAAAGATCTCGACCGCGCTAAAAGTGCCAATCCCTCGTCCGCTGCGGACATCTTTCGCGCCGCGGCGATTTTGTCGGCGGCCGCGGTACAGCGCCAATTCGATAAATTTCCGGAATGCATCGACAAAGCGACGCGGGCGCGGGAACTACTAAAACCCTACGCGCAATAGTCTTTAATTAAACAAATGGGCATACAGATGCGGCTAGGGATTGACTGCCGCACGGGCAGCCAAGGTAGAGGGCACACCGACCAGTGAAATCTGCCGCCGCCCCGCCCAGCGCGATGAGCCGGTGCGAAGGCATATACCGCGACGTATTAACCGCGGCGATCCCTTATTCCACTGTCACTGACTTTGCGAGATTGCGCGGCTGATCGACATCGGCGCCCTTCAACACGGCGACGTGATACGCCAATAATTGCAGCGGGACGGTGTATACGATCGGTGCAATCGCGTCTTCGGTCGCGGGAATGGTAATCACCTGCGTGCCATCGCTGGACTTGATACCGTTGGCGGCGTCGGCGAAGACATAGAGCTTGCCGCCGCGGGCGCGGACTTCCTGCAAATTCGATTTCAATTTTTCCAGCAATTCGTTATTCGGTGCCACCGCAATGACCGGCATATCGGAATCGACCAAGGCCAGCGGACCGTGCTTCAATTCACCGGCAGGATACGACTCCGCGTGAATATAGGAAATTTCCTTCAGCTTCAGCGCACCTTCCATGGCGACCGGGTATTGCGCACCGCGGCCTAAGAATAACGCATGCTGCTTATCGGCGAATTGTTCTGCGAGCAATTTGATCTGGTCGTTAAGCTTTAAGACCTCTTCGATCTTTTGCGGCAAGCTGCGCAAGAGTTTAACCAGCTCGGCCTCTTTCGCGGGCGTCAATCCATTACGTCGACCGAGCGCGATGACAAGCAACATCAAGGCAACGAGCTGCGTGATGAAGGCCTTGGTTGAGGCGACGCCGATTTCCGGCCCGGCATTGGTCATCAGTACCAATTCCGATTCGCGCACAAGCGAGCTTTCCGGCACGTTACAAATCGCAAGGGAGTGTTTAAAGCCGAGTCGCTTGGCTTCGGCCAGCGCCGCCAAGGTGTCGGCGGTTTCGCCGGATTGCGACAGCGTCACGAACAAGGCCTTGGTGTTGACGCGCGGCTTGCGATAGCGAAATTCGCTCGCGACCTCGACGTGGCAGGGGATGCCGGCAATCGACTCGAGCCAATAGCGCGCCACCATGCCGGCGTGATAACTAGTGCCGCAGGCCACGATTTGGACGCCGTCGACGTCGTTGAATATCTTTTCGGCCTCGGGTCCGAAGGCGTGATCGAAGGCACGTGCATCGCCCAAACGACCTTCGAGCGTGCGCAATACCGAGCGCGGTTGCTCGTAAATCTCCTTGAGCATGTAGTGACGATATTCGCCGCGCTCGACCGCGTCGGCGGAAAGTTCGCTCACCTTAATCGGACGCGTAACCTGCTTGCCGCTGCCATCGTAGATCGTGACCTTGTCTTGCTGCACGTCGGCGATATCGCCGTCTTCTAAGAAAATAAACTTTTGCGTCACCGGAATCAGCGCCGCGACATCCGAGGCGATGAGCAACTTCAGCTTGCCGGTCTTGAAAGCGTCG
>CAZCAK010000152.1:0-5081 GCA_964496605.1 uncultured Acidiferrobacteraceae bacterium
ATGAAGCCAAGGTCGTATCGGCACATCGTAGCCCGGATTTGTTGTTTCAGTATGCGGAGACGGCGCAAGGTCGAGGTTTGCGTTGCATCATCGCCGGTGCCGGCGGCGCCGCGCATTTACCCGGGATGCTCGCTGCAAAAACCATCGTGCCGGTGCTCGGTGTCCCCGTGCCGAGCAAGCATTTGCAAGGCCTCGACTCTTTATTATCCATCGTACAAATGCCAAAAGGTGTTCCAGTCGCGACATTTGCAATCGGCGCTGCCGGTGCGGCCAATGCTGGCTTATTCGCCGTTGCCTTGGTTGCGGCGGACGATGCGAATCTGCGCGATCGCTTATTACAATTTCGGAGTCGCCAAGACGCGAACGTCCGCGCGTTGACCCTTCCCCCGCAGACATGATCTTGCCCGGCGCAACACTCGGTGTGCTCGGTGGCGGGCAACTTGGCCGCATGTTTGTCACCGCCGCCCGCACCATGGGCTATCGTGTGCAGGTATTCGATCCCGACGCGGAAAGCCCCGCCGGTCGCATCGCGGATCTGCATCTTCGTGCCGATTTCGGCGACACCAGCGCGCTCGCGGAGTTCGGACGCAGCTGCGCCGCAGTCACGACCGAATTCGAAAATGTTCCGGCGGCGGCGCTGCGTTTGTTAAGTGGGTTCTGTGTCGTACGACCAAGTGCCGACGCGGTCGCAATCGCGCAAGATCGTGCCGCGGAGAAGCGCTTTATTCAGGCGGCGGGAATCGATGTTGCACCGTTTATAGTGATCGAGTCGCGTAACGCTATCGCCGCCGTCAGCGATGCCGTCGCATTTCCGGCGATCTTAAAGCGCAGCCGCTTCGGCTACGACGGCAAGGGGCAGATTGTCGTCGCACGCGCTGCCGACTTAGATGACGCCTTCGTCCAACTTGGCGAGGTGGCTTGCGTACTCGAACAACGCTTGGCGCTCGCCAGCGAAATTTCCGTCATCGTCGCGCGCGACGAAGCCGCCTGTGTCGCGTTCCCGCCGGCGGAGAATCGCCACCGCAATGGCATTCTCGATATCAGTATCGTACCGGCGCGGGTGTCGAACCGGCATATCGAGCGCGCCACTGCGCTTGCAAAGCAGATTGCCGAGCGGCTCGATTATTACGGTGTGCTGGCAGTGGAGTTTTTTATCACGCAGGACGATCGTCTGTACGTCAACGAATTGGCGCCGCGACCGCACAATAGCGGTCATTACACGCTTGATGCCTGTGTTACCGATCAATTCGAGCAGCAGGTACGTACCCTCTGCGGTCTGGCGCTGGGCGATACGCGTTTGTTATCGCCGGCGGTGATGGTGAATCTACTCGGAGACGTTTGGCGTGGAACCGATCTCACGCAGGCACCCGCCTGGGATCGCGTGCTGAAGGTGCCGCATGTGAAATTACATCTTTATGGTAAGGCGGAGGCGCGCAGCGGTCGCAAGATGGGGCACTATACCTGTCTCGCACCGACAGTGGATGAGGCCTTGCGTTGTGCCGAAGCGGTACGCGCCGACCTACTCGGTTGAGGGCACCGGTGCGCGCGCGCGGATGCGTACCAGCTGTACGCGCGGCCCCCGAGTGCGTACGATTTCAAATTCGTAGTCGCCGATCGAAAGGCTGGTGCCGGGTGTGGGAATATCTTCCAGATATTCCACAATCAACCCGTTCACTGTTTTCGGTCCGTCAGTCGGGAGATTCCAGGTCAGTCGCCGATTGAGGTCGCGTAGGGTGACGGCGGCATTAACCAGATAACTGCCGTCCTGTTGCGCGCGAACATCTTCGCTGCTGCTGGCGGATTGTGTGGTGAAATCGCCGACAATTTCTTCCAGAATTTCTTCTAAGGTGACAAGCCCGAGTAGGTCGCCATACTCATCGACCACGAGACCGATACGGCGCTTTGTAGTTTTAAAATTCAGCAGCTGCGTGTTTAGCGGCGTCCCTTGTGGAATGAAATAAGGTTCAGCCATGGCCGCGACCAAGCTATCGCGGTTGAGTTTATCGTTGTGGATCAGCGGTAAGATATTGCGTAGATGCACCATGCCGATGATGTTATCGAGCGTATCGCGATACACCGGTAGACGGGTGTAATGACTGTTTGCAATTTGCTGCAGGATCTGCGGCCACTCCGCCTCGATATCGATGCCTTCGATTTCGCCCCGCGGCACCATGACATCGTCAACGGTAACTTTTTCCAAATCCAGTATCGCCAGCAACATGCTTTGATGGCTTAGCGGAATTAAGGAGCCTGCCTCGACCACCGCGGCTTTGAGTTCTTCCGACGACAGCTGATCTTTTGTGTGCCGCATTTTGACGCCGAGCATACGCAGCAATCGATTGGCGATAGCGTTGACCAGCGCCACCAGGGGATAAAACAGTGTGAGCAGCGGACGTAACACGTAAACCGCCGGGAACGCGGTGCGCTCGGGATAGGCGGCAGCTAGGGTTTTGGGCGCAACCTCGGCGAAGATTAATACGACGAATGTCAGTACCAGCGTCGCGATCCAGATGTCGGCCTCGCCGAAGAGGTCGAGCGTGATCACGGTGACCACGGCAGAGGCGGCGATGTTCGCGAAGTTGTTGCCGAGCAGAATCACACCGAGCAACCGATCGGGGCGTTCCAGCAATTTTGCCGCCATGCGTGCACCGCGATGGCCGGAATCGGCGAGGTGGCGCAAGCGATAACGATTGAGCGTCATTAGGCCGATTTCGGCGGCAGAGAAGAATGCCGATAACAGCACGAGGAACGCCAGTGCGCCGAGCCAAACGCCTAAAGGAATATCGTACAAGGACGCTCCTGCTTACCGCGTGTCAGCGCGCCAAGATCACTTCGATAACGAACTTACTTCCGAAATATGCCAGCACCAGCAGGCTAAAACCCGATAGTGCCCAACGTACTGCGTGACGCCCGCGCCACCCGAAGCGTACACGACCGAACAATAGCACTGCGAATACAACCCAGGCGATGATCGATAGTACGATGTGGTGCGTGAAGGCGACCGGTTTTCCGAAGACTTGCTCGGAAAAGAACAGGCCGCTAATTAATGTCAGCGTTAGAAGCAAGAACCCGACGCCAATCATTTGGAACATTAAAGTCTCCATCGTTTCGATCGGCGGTAAGGCGCGCAAAAAACCCGCAGGGTGTTTGCTATGCAACTGCCGCTCTTGCAGCGAAAGGGCCAGGCTCTGCACTACCGCGATGCTGAGCAGACCATAAGCGAGTAAAGAGACGATGATATGCAATACCATGAAGCCGGTGGTTTGCGGCGGTAATGGTATCGGTGCGCTTGGGACGACCGCGGCAAGCAACAACATGGCCGCAGCGAAGGGCAATATAAAGACGCCCAGTGTTTCCACCGGACGGCGCGCCGCCGCCAACAGAAATAAAATCACGACTACCCACGACACGAGCGAGACCGAATAGGTGATGCCAAGGTTTAGGCCTTGCCCGAGCATGCTTTGATATAGAATGAACGCGTGCAATACCGCTGCCGGTATCGTACCGGCGAACAGCAACTGCCGTAGGCGCGGGTTTGGCGCCTGTCCGTGCATCACGCGCCGTCCGATCGCTGCGCCGACAAAAAAATAGGCGGCGATTGCGGCGATGCTGAGGAAAATAAGGCTTGGGGGAGGGATCGACATGATCGTTAGGAATTGGAACCGCATCATGGCACAGCTTGGCGACGGATTGAAGACTCGCCCGGCCACCGTACTGGTTTGGAGACGCGAATGTTTGAAAGTTTAAGTCAGCGACTACAGGATTCCTTAAATAAGCTCCGCGGCCGCGGCCGGCTGAGCGAAGACGACGTCAACACCGCGTTACGTGAGGTGCGCATGGCCTTGCTCGAGGCCGACGTTGCCTTGCCGGTGACCAAAACCTTCATTGACCACGTCCGCACACGCGCCGTCGGCCAAGAAGTATTAGAGAGTCTGAGCCCCGGCCAAGCGGTGGTCAAAATCGTGTATGACGCACTGGTCGAATTAATGGGCACCGCCAACGACGCGCTGCAATTGGCGGTGCGTCCGCCAGCGGTAATCTTGCTTGCCGGCTTGCAGGGTTCCGGTAAAACCACGACCGCGGCGAAGTTGGCGCGACGCCTGCAAGAGCGCGACAAAAAATCGGTCATGTTGGTCAGCACCGATGTCTATCGTCCGGCGGCGATCGATCAGTTGCAGCGCTTGACGCAGCAAGTCGGTGCAAGTTTCTTCCCCAGCGACCCGAAGCAGCAACCGGTTACCATCGCACAGGCGGCGTTGGCGCATGCGCGTACGCAGTTAGCCGATGTGTTGATCGTCGATACCGCGGGACGACTGCACATCGATACCGAAATGATGACCGAGATTAAGGCGCTGCATGCGGCGGTGAATCCGATCGAAGTGTTATTTGTTGTCGATAGCATGACCGGTCAGGACGCAGCGAACACAGCGGCGGCGTTCAATGCCGTCTTGCCCTTAACCGGTGTCATCTTGACCAAAACCGATGGTGACGCTCGTGGCGGCGCTGCCCTGTCAGTTCGACAGATCACCGGTAAGCCTATTAAGTTTCTCGGTACTGGCGAGAAGACCGATGGCATTGAATCTTTCTACCCAGATCGTTTAGCCTCGCGCATCCTTGGTATGGGCGATGTATTGACGCTGGTGGAAGAGGCGCAGCGCACCGTCGATAAAACGAAGGCCGAAAAGCTCGTCAAGAAATTACAGAAAGGTAAGGGATTCGATCTCGAAGACTTTCGCGAGCAAATGCAGCAGATGGAAAAGATGGGCGGCGTCGCGAGCTTGCTCGACAAGCTCCCGGGCATGGGTCAGTTACCGGACTCGGCCAAGGGACAACTTGGCGACAAGGAAACAAAACGCGTCATTGCCATTATCGATTCCATGACACCGCACGAGCGCCGCTTTCCCGACATCGTACGCGGTTCGCGTAAGCGGCGTATCGCCGCCGGTTCCGGTACGCAGGTCCAGGACGTCAATCGTTTGTTGAAGCAGTTCGCGCAGATGCAAAAGATGATGAAGCGCATGGGCGGCGGCGGAATGGCAAAGATGCTGCAAGGAATGAAAGGAAAGCTTCCAGGTTTTCCG
>CAZCAK010000153.1:0-5066 GCA_964496605.1 uncultured Acidiferrobacteraceae bacterium
GGGAATTCGCGCCAACAGTAAGTCGTTGACGGTTTTGCGTGCGCTCTCGACATTGGGTGCCGTGAAATACAGTCGTTTCATCGCGCTCTCCTAGTGAACGAATGAGGCATTGTAGGCCGGGACCTTCGTGCGCCTACCGGACTTAAGTCTGGCGAAATACACTTCCAGCGCGGCGTAGAAACCCGGTTTAGCAGCGTTGTCGCAAGCTCTGCTGAAGAGCGAAGCATCAGACGCAGCTGTGTGCAGATGACCGTTGAATGGGCAATAAGCTTAATACCATTACGCGACAAATCGACTCCATCTGCGTTTTCATCACAGCACGACCTATCGGCACGTGCAATCAATTTGCGACGACCGGAGCTTCGAAAGATTCTCCACCGAATGTCCTCATGGTGAGACGAAGTATTTTTTATGGGCTTCTTTAGAATATTATTTGATGTTCATATCGATGACCGCATGGCGCTGTGATTTGTATCCACTGTTATTGTGTGTCGCGCACCGTGTCGATTTTGCCATTTGGTGACGCTTATGTCTCGATACCGTTGGGCTGCATCACTTCGTTTATGAACGGTGGTATTTACCGTACGAGTGGGCGTCCGGTTTGTTCGCTGAGCAGTTTGGAACTACGTATGTGTTACGGCGTGAACAGTAATGGCGGGGGAATCGACGGCAGTTTTTAACTAATCTGTTTGCACCGTCGGCACGGTACTAACCGGATCCGCGAATAATTTTATGAATCGTGCCGTGGTAATCGACGATATAGAGCTCGCCGGCGTTGTCTTGTCCGAACGAGGCGATACTGAGTCCACTCTGAACTAATAATTGCGCCTGCGGTTGACCGCTTGCGTCCGCGCCCAATGCCCAAATGCGGCCGTTGCCGAAATCGCCATAGATGTAGGCGCCATAGAGTGCCGGAATGGCGCTACCGCGATAAACCGTGCCACCGATAATGGCAATGCCACCGGCAGCATCGTGCGCGTATTCGAAAATCGGATCGGTCATACCGGTACTCGCGCAAGTCGCTGTGCCGTCGAGACAGTGTTTACCCTCGCGCACGGGCCAACCGTAATTGGCGCCGGCTTTGAGAATATCGATTTCTTCCCACATGGTTTCACCGACATCGCCGATCCACATCATTGGCGTACTACGTGCGCGATCGAAACTCCAACGCCAGGGATTGCGTAAGCCCCAGGCGTAGATTTCCGGGCGACCACCAGCGCTGTTGCCGGCGAACGGATTATCGCTGGGCACGGCATACGGTGTCGCGCTATCGACATCGATGCGCAAAATTTTGCCGAGCAGGTTTTGCGTGTTTTGTGCGTTTGCGCTGCTATTGACACCGCCGTCACCGAAACCGATGTAGAACAAACCGTCGGGACCGAAGCCGATTTCGCCGCCCTTGTGATTAGTCTCCGGCTGATCCACCGCGAGAACGATTTGTGCGCTGGTGGGATCGGCACTGAGTCCATCGGCGTTCGCCGTTAAGCGCGCGATATAGGAGGTCATCGCGGCACCGGCGGTCTGTGCTGCGCCGGTGTACGACACATAAACAAGATGATTTTGCGCAAACTGCGGATGGAAGCTCATGCCGAGTAGGCCGCCCTCGGGTGCGTTGGCGTCTACACGGTCGCGCAAATCGACGAAGATATCGGCCTGAGTTGCGTTGGCGGTGAATGTGCGCACGACGCCGGCCTTTTCCAGCACATACCAACGATCGGCAATGCCCGGCGCCTGTAGAATAAGGACTGGACTTGCGAACGTGAGCGCTGGAAACGCACGCTGAACCGCGATGGTGTTTGGGCCAAAATTGGCTGCCGGTAAATTGAGTGCGTTGGCGTTATCCTGCGTGCCGCCGCTACCCCCGCTACTGCAGCCGAGCATCACAGTGCACATTGTCAGGGCGGTCGCGAAGCGGCGGAGATCGAGTATCATGGCGCGTTTTTACGCCGGGACCGAGCGGGTCCGCGTCGTGCTTTGGTAACTCGACAAGTGTCGCGGTCGCTGGTATGTCGCACCACCGTTTTATGCGAGACTTCTTTTAATGATTGCCTTTCTCGAAGCCAAGCGGGCCGGCCTCTATACACGCGAAAACCTATTACGTGATGCGATTGCGGGGCTGATCGTTGGCGTTGTGGCGCTGCCTTTGGCGATGGCGTTTGCGATCGCCTCCGGTGTCAAACCGGAGCAGGGGCTTTACACCGCCATCGTCGCCGGTATCGTGGTATCGCTGTTCGGCGGTAGTCGCGTGCAAATCGCCGGCCCAACCGGCGCCTTCATCGTTATCCTCGCCGGTATTACCGCTAAATTTGGCGTCGATGGATTGCAGCTCGCGACGCTGATGGCCGGTATTGTCCTAATCGTTGTCGGTCGCTTGCGGCTCGGCAGTATTATTCACTACATTCCGGTATCGGTGACGGTCGGTTTCACCGCCGGCATTGCCGTCATTATTTGGGTAGGGCAGTGGGGCGCGTTCTTCGGTTTGCATCCCGCGAACAGCGGTGGGCATTTTCATCAGAAACTGATGGCGTTATTACGCGCGTTCCCGGCGCTGGACTGGCCGACGACGGCAATCGGCGTCCTCAGTTTAATATTGGTCGTCGTGACGCCACGGATCTCGCGCCGAGTGCCGGGGCCATTGATTGCCTTAGTCATGGCGACCGGCCTGCAATCCTATTTTCATTTCGCGACCGTGGCGACGATCGGCAGCGTGTTCGGGGAAATTCCGGCGCATCTTCCGACCGTGCATTTGCCACACTTTAGTTTTGCACGGTTTATTGAGTTGCTCGGGGCAGCGGTCACCATCGCCATGCTCGGTGCGATCGAATCGTTATTGTCTGCGGTTGTCGCCGATGGCATGGCCGGTACGCGTCACGATTCGAATCAAGAACTCGTCGGTCAAGGCGTCGCTAATGTGTTAACACCGCTATTCGGCGGTTTTGCCGCCACCGGCGCGATTGCGCGCACTGCAACCAGCATTCGCAATGGTGCGACCACGCCGCTCGCCGGTGTCGTGCACGCCTCAGTGCTATTGGTGATTTTGCTGGTGTTGGCACCATTGGCGGGAAATGTACCGTTAGCCAGTCTCGCGGCGATTCTGTTCGTTGTGGCGTTCAATATGAGCGAGGCACGTTATTTCTACGAGCTGGCACGTCATGCGCCACGTAACGATGTCTTGGTTTTACTGACGACATTTGGTCTTACGGTATTGACCGATCTCGTGGTGGCGGTCAACGTCGGCATCATGCTCGCGGCCTTGTTGTTTATGCGGCGAGTAGCGCATTCGGTACAGGTTGGCGAAACGCGCACCGATCAATTGGGCGCAACACCGCTCGGTACTTTGCCGCGCGAGATCGCAGTGTATTCCATCGATGGGCCATTATTTTTTGGTGCGGCGGAAAAATTTCAGCAGACCTTAACGCAGCTCAATCGCGATGTTCGCGTGTTGGTCTTGCGCATGCGCGGCGTGCCATTCATTGATGCCACCGGTATTCATACCTTGCAGAAGATGATCGCGCAATTGCACAAGCGTGGAACGCGGCTTGTGTTGTGCGAAACCAATGAGCTCGTGATTCAAAAATTGACCCGCACCGGTATTATTTCTTCGCTCGCAGCCGACGATATTCAGCCGGATATCGATGCGGCGCTGGCTACTGCGAAGCAGCAACGTCCACCATTAGCATAGCGCCGCTATTTATATCCATAGAGCCAAGGCGAATACCGCGAGTGTAATGTCCTTCCAACTAGCGAGCTTATCGATGGGTGCCGAATGTATGTGGCGCGAACGCTCTCGCCCGCTATCAAAAGTCGCTTATATACGTAAGACAACTGCGCTATAACACCTCGCTCCCATCTGCGGAGACCAAATCATGGATCTTGAGATTGCACCCGCGCTCGCGCCTTTGCCGGCGTTAACTTATGCATCGTGGCGCGATACGCGCGATACCTTGCATCTTCTTACACAAATCGTCGGCAAGATTCGCTTGGCACTGATGCCGCCACGGAATCATTGGTGGCACGCCACCCTATACCTCAGCGATAACGGTCTTACTACGGGCCCAATACCCTACGGCGAGAGTAGTTTCGAAATCGACTTCGATCTGCACCGGCACTATTTGAACATCGCGACACCCGATGCCCGCCGCGGATTCGACTTGCGACAAAAATCGGTGCGATCGTTTTACTATGCAACGCTGGCAACGCTGCACGACCTTGGGATCGAAGTCTCGATTCGCCCTCAACCATACGAGTGCCACAGCACCATACCGTTTGCCGATGATGAACAGCATCGTAGTTACGATGCGCGCGCCGTTGCCGATTTTTGGCGGGTGCTGTTATGGACCCATGGCGTGTTTTGGGAATTTAATAGTGAGTTCTACGGAAAACTGAGCCCGATTCAATTATTTTGGCACAGCTTCGATCTTGCCGTAACACGCTTTTCTGGGCGCGCAGCACCATTGGCGCAAGGCAACCGCGTCAATCGCGAGGCGTATTCGCACGAAGTCGTGAGTTTTGGTTTCTGGCCCGGTGACGCCAGCTTTCCCGAGGCTGCATATTATTCCTATACCTATCCCGAACCGCCGCCGTTACGCCGGCAGGCGCTCGATCCACCGCAAGCGTTTTGGACCGACCGTAACGGCAGCGCCTTGGCGATTTTGCGTTATGCCGACGTGCGCGCGGCGGATAACGCGCGCGCTCATCTGCTGACATTTTTGCACAGCGCTTACCGCGCCGGTGCCGAGTTGGCGCATTGGGACGCGGCGTTAACGCAACAATCTGCTTAAGTTGTACGGCCGGCGTTAGTGCCCTCATGCCCTCGGCGGTAATGGTGCCGGATGCGTAAAGACATAGTCATCCCCTTTACCGGCGTATGACAGGCGACGCATTCCTGCGCGAAATTGTCGTCTTCACCATACGGCCTAAGATCGTTATCCACTCCGCGCATATCCCCAGCTACCGGTGGCGGCGAATCGCTTTACATCCTTCACCATAATTCGCGGTTGGGGCGAATTCTCCCTATGGACTATCTTGACAGAAAGTCTAATATAAGAACAAGCGTACTTTGATTG
>CAZCAK010000154.1:0-5059 GCA_964496605.1 uncultured Acidiferrobacteraceae bacterium
GACACCACTGCGGCGCAGCGTCTCGGCCAGGCGGCGCGCGCCTATGCCTTAGAGCATTGCGGCATGGATTCGATGTTAGAGCGCATGGAACGGATATTCGAAGACGTTATCAGAACGCAACGGCGGTAAACCATGCGAGGAATGGGGTGACAGACAGCAAGACGGTAGATCAATTCGCTTTGCGTGGCGGTGCCCGATGGGCCTCATTCGAGTTTTGGATCTTGGCGGCACTGTTATTGGTGTTGCCGACGCTCGAGGCACCAAAAAATATCTTGCTCGTGATTTACCCGATTGTATGGATCGTCCGTCGTTGGGGAATGCCGCAGGCGCGATTCGATCGCATCGAGCTTGCTGTATGTTCTTTATTTGTCGTCAGCACCATTAGCACCATCGCGAACTGGCCGTTTCCCAATACCGATAAGGGCATGGTCGATACGTTTAAGATCGTGACGGTATTTTTATTGGTATATCGCGGCGGCTATAGCGCGTCGCAGTTGCGTCTATTGGCACAGCTTGTGGTCGTGAGCGTCGTTATTGGCCTCGTGGTCGGCGGTATTGATCTTGCGAACGGCAGGTCCGGTACCTTGCAGCTGCATTCCGCCGGTGTAGTTACGCAATCAGCGATCTTTGTCGGCATCGTGGTCTTGACCGCCGCCGGCCTGGTCGCCGAACGACCCGAGCGGCCGCTGGTCGCGGCCTTATTTATCATATTAATAGGTCTATTTTTCATGGGTAGCCGCGGCGCAATCGGTGCCGTTTTGCTGGCCGGTGCCGTACTGGCCGTGATGTTTAAGGACCGGCGACTGTGGTTTTATTTTGCGCTCACGGTCGCGGCTGCTGTCGCGCTGACACTCAGCTTACCGGACCGCTTCGATCAACAACGCTATGTCATGAAATCGGCGCAGCTCATGACCGGTGAAGCGCCGCGTGCGGATCAAGAACGGCAAATCATGTGGCGCATCGGCGCCCATGCCCTCACGACCGGACAAAGCAACTTAATATATGGGCTCGGGCCACGCAATTTCTCCAGCATCAATATTGGTGGCGTTACGTGGCCGGAATCGATGCATTACCGGCCGAAACTGACGCACGCGCATAATTTATTTTTGACCAAACTGGTGGAAGAGGGGCTGCTGGGGGTTGGCGCGTTGCTCGCGGTGTTTACGTTGGTCGGGATCGCGTTATACACGGACTGGCGCGACGGCAACTGGCGCCATTGGTCGTGGTTCGGTGCGTACGGCGCCTTAACCGTATCGGTGATCGCCGGCTCTTTTAATACGCCGTTTTATCAAGAGCACGCCTTATTGGCGATGTTTCTATTCGCGGCGTTTTTCGCGCACCGCCGTGGACGCGGGGTGACCGCGGTCTAATTCGAGCAGTTTGGCGTTTTTCATAAAGCTATTCTGACAACCGATCAGGATATGGACCAAACCCGGTACGCCGTCGAGGAAGCCCAGGCGCAAAAAATAAAACTTAAGAAAGCGCAAGATTGGGCTGAGTATAAGTTTGGCGATCGAACCACGGCGACCTCGGGCATAGAGCCGCTCCGCCTGCAGGCTGGTGTAACGATTTTGCTTCTCGAGGTATTCGCGCAAATTGACCTGCGATTCATGCAGTAAATCGCCCGTAAGTTTACCCACGGCCGCGCGCGTCAGCACATGCTCATGCACGGCATCGTCGGACCATTGAGCGTAACGACGGTCGAACAGCCGCAGATTGAGATCGGGATAACCTTCGCCGTGATGCAGCCAGCGCCCCATAAAGCGATTTCGCCGCGGGATTTCATAGGCGTGGTGCTGTGGTGCCGCCAAGGCGGTCTGGATCGATTGTTTGAGTTCGCCGCTCACGCGCTCATCGGCATCCAGGCAAAGCACCCAGTCGTTACGCGCCTGCGTCACCGCAAACTGCTTTTGGCGGCCGAAGCCGAGCCATGCCTGCTCGATAATGCGTGCGCCATGCGCGCGCGCGATGGTTACGGTTTCATCGGTGCTGCCGGAATCGACCACGATGATTTCGTCGGCGAAGCTTGCGCTCGCGAGACAGGTGGGTAACAGTGCAGCGGCGTTGCGCGTGATGATTACCAGCGAGAACGGTGTAGCCATTGCGCCATTGTATGCGAAAATGCGTCGATGCCGCGCATTCTCCTGGTGAAGACGTCGTCCATGGGCGACTTGGTGCATACCATGCCCATGGTCACCGACATCGTACGGCATCATCCGGACGCGCAAATCGATTGGGTGGTGGAAGAATCGTTCGCCGATATTCCGCGGTTGCATCCACGCGTCGAGCGCATTATTCCAGTCGCGGTACGTCGTTGGCGCAAAACGCCATTTGCGCGCGCGGTGTGGCGCGAGCTCGCGACGCTGCGACAGGCCCTGCGCGCCGAGTCCTACGACTACATCATCGATGCGCAAGGTCTAATCAAGAGCGCCGTAATTGCGCGTCTCGCGCGCGGACCGATTATGGGGCGCGATCGGCGTTCGGTACGCGAGCCGCTCGCGACCTTGCTTTATCGGCGTGCGGTCGCCGTACCCAAGGGCCATCATGCGGTATGGCGCAATCGCATGCTCGGCGCAGGCGTGTTTGATTATCGCTTCGATCCCGATCAGGTGGATTATGGTATGAGGCCGTCGCGTGTACTTCCACTGCGTCTTCCTCAGTCCTATGTGGTATGCGTGCACGGTTGCAGTGACCCGAAGCGCTGGTGGCCGAACGAGCACTGGATTGAGCTCGCGAATCTCTTGCTTGCGGCCGGCCTTACACCGCTGTTGCCGTGGGGTAACGCCGCGGAAGAGGCGAATGCCCAAGCCATCGCCGCCGGGTGCCGCGATGCGATCGTGTTGCCGCGTTTGCGGCTGCAAGAACATGCGGCGATTTTGTTCGAGGCGCATGGCGTCATCGGCGTCGATACTGGCTTAATGCACTTATCTATGGGTCTTGCGCGGCCGACCGTGGCGATTTTTTATTACACCGATCCAAAACTCAGCGGCGCCATGGGTGTCGCAACACCTTGGGGCGCCAACGTCGGACATATCGGGGTGCGCGCGACCGTCGCACAAGTGGTCAGCGCTGCGCGCGGCATTGGAATTGCGATATGACCGGCTATCGTTGGTTGTTGCGCTTATTGCTGCCGTTCGCCTTGCTGCGCCTGCTATGGCGTGGGTTCAAAAATCGCGCGTACTGGCGCCGCTGGAATGAGCGCCTCGGTTTTGTACCGATATTAGATTCGCGCCCGACGATTTGGCTTCATGCCGTGTCGGTCGGCGAGACGCGCGCGGCCGAGCCCTTAGTGCGCGTCTTGCAGCGGCAGTACGCAGACCATCGCATCCTGATTACCACCACGACGCCAACCGGTTCGGCACAAGTCGAACGTAGCTTCGGCCCGCACGTCGCGCATACTTATTTTCCATTCGATCTGCCGAGCGTGATCGCGCGTTTCTTACGCCGCACGCAACCGCGCCTATTGATCGTTATGGAAACCGAATGGTGGCCGGTGTTGTTCCATGCTTGTCGCAATGCCGGCATTCCGATCGTGGTGGCAAATCTACGCTTGTCGATGCGCGCCGCCCAGCGCTACGGACGCGTTCCGAACTTAACGCGTGCAACTCTGGAACAGGTGAGTGCGTTTGCCGCGCAGACTGAACCCGACGCCGAACGCTTGCGCGAACTGGGTGCACCGTCGTCGGCAGTTCACGTAACGGGCAGCATCAAATTCGAAATTGAACTCAGCCCGAGCTTGCGCGCGACTGCGGGGCGTTTGCGCGTCGGGCTGGGTCGCGAACGGCCGGTGTGGATCGCCGCGAGTACGCATGCCGGCGAAGACGAAATTATCTTGCGGGTGCAGCGCCAGTTGCAAAGACGGTTTCGTCACCTCGCCTTAATTTTAGTACCGCGTCATCCGGAGCGGTTCGATACCGTGGCGCAATTGTGTCGCGCGCAGGGCTTCAGTGTCGAACGCCGCAGCACCGGCGCGCCGGAACACACCCCGGCAATGCAAATTCTGGTGGGGGATACCATGGGTGAATTGCCGGCCCTGATCGCGGCGAGCGATTTGGCCTTCATCGGCGGTAGCCTGGTGCCGGTCGGCGGTCATAATATTTTGGAGGCCGCGGCCGCGGGTGTGCCCAGCCTGTTCGGCCCGCACATGTTTAATTTCGCGGATATTGCGGCGCGCGCCATCGCTTCCGGTGCAGCCATTCAAGTGGACAACGAAATCGAGCTCGCCCGCACGGTCGCGGACCTGCTCGCCGATGTCGGCCATCGCCACGCCATGGGCGAAGCCGGCGAACGGCTGGTGGCGCAAAACCGTGGCGCGCTCAGCCGCACGCTCGCGGTGGTGCAACAGATCTATCCCCGCGCCGATACGCGTCCATAAACTGCTGAGGCCGATAATCGTCGGCTTTCACCGGACGAGACGTCGTGTCCACATAGTTGCGGCCGGTAAGATGCGCCGGCTTGTTCAACTTGTGGAGTACTTATGAAAAAACTAATTCCCGCGCTGGTTTTATCGTTATGCGTCGTCGTGCCGAGCTACGCCGCTGAGCGCGCACGCGGCAACGCCCAAGCGGGCTTTAATCCGCAGCAATTATTTTTCGGCGGCGGCTTAAGTCTGAACGATGTATCGAACTCTGATACTGGTGTCGGCGCGCAAATCTTCGGCGGTTACGATTTTGGTCAAATCGCGCCGAATATCGGCATCGACGCCGAAGTCGGTTATATGGATACCGGCAAAATGACGGTTCATGTCGACACCCCGTTCGGCCGGTTGGAAGGTGATGCACGCGCCAAGGGACTTTGGGCGGCGGCGGTCGGTCGTCTGACGCTCAATCCCGCGTTCGATTTGCTGGGACGTCTCGGTTACGATTTCGGCGACGACGACGGCTTATTGTTTGGCATCGGTGTCGGCTACAACGTCACGCGGCAAGCGCAGTTGCGCTTGGAGCTGGTCGAGCGGGATAACGTCAACTCGGTGCAGTTCAATATTCGCTTCAAGCCGTAATTACTTGATTAACGCGCTCAGCGTCTTGAATTGTTTATGACGCGCATCGCCTAACCACTC
>CAZCAK010000155.1:0-5040 GCA_964496605.1 uncultured Acidiferrobacteraceae bacterium
GGTGTATCTCGCGCCAGATCTGGTGGGGCCATCGCATCCCGGCGTGGTACGACGCCGACGGTAAAGTCTATGTCGGCCGCGACGAGTCGGAAGTGCGCGCCAAACACAAACTCGGCGATCGCACGCTCAAGCAAGACGAGGATGTGCTCGACACCTGGTTCTCCTCGGCGCTGTGGCCGTTCTCGACCTTAGGTTGGCCGCAGCAAACGCCGGAGTTGAAAAAGTTTTATCCCACCAGCGTGTTGGTGACCGGTTTCGATATCATCTTCTTCTGGGTCGCACGCATGATTATGATGGGCTTGAAGTTCATGCATGACGTGCCGTTTCGCGAGGTGTACGTCACCGGTCTAGTGCGCGACGCCGAAGGCCAGAAGATGTCCAAGTCCAAGGGCAATATCTTGGATCCGCTCGATCTCATCGACGGCATTTCGTTGAACGAATTATTGACCAAGCGCACCACCGGCTTGATGCAACCGCAAATGGCAAAGCGGATCGAACAAGCCACGCGCAAACAATTTCCCGACGGCATCCAAGCCTACGGCACCGACGCCTTGCGCTTTACGCTCGCGAGCCTCGCGACTCAAGGCCGCGATATTAAATTCGACCTCGGGCGCATCGAGGGCTACCGCAATTTTTGCAATAAATTATGGAACGCAGCGCGCTATGTGTTGATGAACACCGAAGGCCACGATCTCGACGCGCGCGCCACGGTTAATCTCACGCTGGCGGAACACTGGATTCGCGCGCGCCTGCAGCAGGTGACGCAAGAGATCGCGCGCGCCTACGCCGAATATCGCTTCGATCTTGCGGCGCAGGCGATTTACGGTTTTATTTGGGATGAGTACTGCAGTTGGTATCTGGAACTCTCCAAGGTTGTCCTTACCGATGGCAAGGCCGATGCCGATACCTTGCGCGGTACACGCCGCACATTGGTCGAGGTGTTAGAAACGTCCTTGCGCCTATTGCACCCGACCATGCCATTCATCACCGAAGCCATTTGGCAAAAAGTCGCGCCGCTGGCAAAGATCCAAGGCGACACGATTATGTTGCAGCCGTATCCGCGCGCGAATTTGGCCGCGATCGATGCTACTGCCATCGGTGAAATGCAATGGGTCATGGCGCTGATTACCGGTGTGCGCAATATCCGCGGCGAAATGGACATCGCGCCGGGTAAACCGCTCGCACTGCTATTACAAAACGGCAGCGCGCAAGATCGCGAGCACTTAGATCGCAATCGCCATTACCTCATTGGCCTGGCGCGTTTGACCGATATCACCTGGCTCGACGCCAAAGCGGTCGCGCCGGAGTCGGCGACGGCACTGGTCGGCAATATGAAGGTATTGATTCCGCTGGCCGGTCTCATCGATAAAGATGCCGAACTCAAACGCCTCGAGCGCGACATCGACAAGCTGGCGAAAGACTTACAAAAGGAACAAGGCAAGCTCGCGAACGCAAGCTTCGTCGATCGTGCACCGGCGGCGGTCGTAGAAGAAACGAAACAACGCGTGCGCGACTTTGAGCTGAAACTTTCTAGCCTCAAGAGTCAACACGCGAAAGTCGCGGCGCTCTAGCGAACATCGGCAAATATCGGTCCGGGCGTCAAAGCACGAACAACGGTGCGCCTATCCCGCGCGATTCGATTCTATGCAGTCACGTTTACCGTTGGCGCTTTATTTGCTTCACCGCCGCCGTGCTCGCTACGAGAACATTGCGCACCGCGGCAACGAACGAAACCGCAACCGTCGCGGCGGCGAAGCGGCAAAAGTCGCACCCTTCGACGCTGTACGCCACCGTCACTTCGCGGTTAGCATTGTCGCTCGCCATTCTACTGCTGTCCCCACCATCCACATCAGGAGCGGCCGATGCGTTTTATGATCATTGTCAAAGCCAGCAAAAATTCCGAAGCCGGTATCATGCCTGACGAGAAACTCCTCGCCGCCATGGGCGCGTACAACGAACAATTGGTTAAGGCCGGTGTGCTACTGGCCGGTGAAGGTCTGCATCCGAGCGCGAAAGGCGCGCGCGTGCGCTTTGCCGGCGATCAACGCATTGTCACGCACGGACCGTTTTCGAATACGCAGGAACTCATCGCCGGATTTTGGTTGTTTCAAGTGAAATCGAAAGAAGAAGCGATCGAGTGGGTGAAGCGCTGCCCAAATCCGATGCCCGGCACTGAGGCAGAGATTGAAATCCGCCAAGTGTTCGAGGCCGACGACTTCGGCGGCGAACTCACACCGGAATTGCGCGAGCAAGAAGAGCGTATTCGCGCGCAAGCGTCGAAGAAGAACAAGTAAGCAAGATAAGCCGACTATGCACATTCAACCCTATTTGTTTTTTAATGGGCGCTGCGAAGAGGCGCTGGCATTTTATCGACGCATCTTCGCCGCGGAGATCACGGCGCTGATGCGCTATAAGGACAGCCCGGAGCCGCAGCCGCCGGGCATGTTGCCGCCGGGTTCGGAAAATAAAGTCATGCACGCGAGTGTGCGCATCGGCGATAGCACGATCTTAGCCTCTGACGGTCAGTGCAGCGGTAAACCTCAATTCCAGGGATTTTCACTCACGGTCTATGTCGCCGACGCCACCGAGGCGGAGCGCGTGTTCACCGCATTGGGCGAACACGGCCAAGTCAAAATGCCGCTCGGCAAAACCTTCTTTTCGCCGCTTTTCGGTATGGTGACTGATCGTTTCGGCGTAGGCTGGATCGTTATTGTACCGATGGCGACGGCTTAACATCCGCGCTCGGGTCAGCCGGCGCGGACATCGCCTCGTCGGTCGCCGCGGGTGCCGGTGGCGGTACAAAATCGCGCGCGGCGTCATGCGCCCGCTGAATGCGATCGTCGGTCAGCGGATGCGAAGCCAAGAACCCCCAGCCCCGTTCCGACGCGCCTTTATGCTCGCCCTCCATACGCTGCATGATGCTCGCGAACGCCTCGGGCGAAATGCCTTTTTGTTTTAATAGCGTAAACGCAAACTCGTCAGCTTCGGACTCGAAGGCGCGCGAGTTCTTCATACGGGCAAGCAAAGTCGGAACGCCGGCCACCGCGGCGCTCAAGGTTGCGGCATCGCCAGTAACCGTCGCAACCGCTACGGTGAGTGCCGAATCTTGCAAGATCTGCCGCGTCGTATGATGACGCTCGACGTGTCCAGCCTCGTGCGCCAACACCGCCATGATCTCGTCCATCGACTCCGCCAACTCGATCATGTCGTCGGTAATCACGATCGTTCCACCCGGCAGTGCGAATGCGTTCGGGCCGAATGGCCAAGCGCGAAATTGCAAATCGTAATAACGATCGAACGGTTGCTCGCGATGTAATTCGGCGAAGGCGGCGCGCACCTGCGCTTGCGTATCTTCATCGACTTCGCTTGGCTGCAACCAACCGCCATGCTCGTCGGCTGCATGAAATAGACGCTCACCGAACCGATGCTCGGTCTCTTGCGGCATATGATCGGCGATGCGTTCGGCGGCGCGCGGTAAGCCGTAGAAATAGCCCGCGGCGATCGTTAACGCGAGCACGATCAGCGCCAGAATCGCCACCCATACGCGATGCTCCAACCACGCGACGACGCCTTCGGACTGACTCTCGTGCGGTAGACCATCGAGCGCCGGGTGATCGTGACATTGCAACTGCGTGCCGTCAGGCAAGGCAATAAAACGATCGGCGCTGCCGATGCGCGGCGAAACCTTTAGCTGCTTAAAATCGTAACGCTGCATCACCTGCTCGCCGATCAGCGTCGCATCGCGCGCGGTAAACATCAACGTGGCGCGGGTACCGATCGGTTGTTCACCGTCGAAACGACGTCCCTCGATTGCGAGTCTCATAGCGATAAGTCCAGTTCGAAGAATTCGCCGATTTCGGCGCCGGTTGCCTGCACCGCCGAAGTATCGCCGCCGCGGAAGTCGCCGAGATCGCCGTCGACCTGCACTTGTAGCCGCTCGGTTCGATATTTGAAGGTGCGAATCACTGCCCACGGAATCAGCAATCCAAACGAGCACAGGATGCCTAGGAGATTGGTGATATACAGCGTCAATAGTTCGCGCGCGCGCAGGGTCGATTGGAACTGCAACGGCCCAAGACGCGTACTACTCCAAACGGTATTGCCGATATGCGCCTGAATGTAGGCAAACGAGAACGCGTAACCGCCGTAGGCCAATACTAACGACACGATCACGCTGATGCCGGAAGTGCGCATGAACGCGAGCAACCCAAATGCCGCGGCGAGCACTAAACCGAGGCCCATCATGATCAGACCCGCCTTGAAATATACTTTGTAGAATTGGCCGGTGGTGGCGTGCATCTCACCGTTCTCGCCACCGTAAGACGTATGTCGCACGATAAATTGCTTCATGCGCCGCAACCACCACGGGAAGCTCAAGGACAAAATCAGCATGGCGCTACCAATAACAACCAAGCCGCTATTGCTCTTCATCATGATGCCGAGTATCACCACCGGAATCAGGCCGAAGGCGTAAAACGTCTTTGCGGCATCGAAGTAGCTCGCATCAAAGCTAAACGTCATATTGCGATACGCCGAATACCGCGCGTTGAAGGCGGCCGAGCGAACGATGACCCAAGGAGCGACGATGAGGCCCACGATCGCAATGTAGGGTAGCGCCGGAATAAAGAAGTGACTCGAAAAATAATAGATGATGAAGACGATCGCGGCGACGATGCGACCCTTCAGAATCGGCAACGGTTGCCCGAGATACTGGAACGGCGTGCCATCGAGCACGGTGTGGGAATAGAAATAACGCTTCTTGCGCACCTTGGCCCAGGCAGAGAACAGGCCTAAGGTTAATAAGGTGAGACAAAGATTAACGATCCAAACGCGGAAATATTCTTTACCGCTTCCGCGAAACTCCAACTTCATGTCGCGCGGTTGCGCCTCCGGCATACCCCCGCGCTGCGCCGTCATGGCGCTACTGTTGCTCATGTTGATCTCCCCCGCTTCAACACCGCTCTAGGCTAGCACACGGTGCCAGCGAAAACACCGTGCGGTAATAGCTCGCTCACTGTCTAATAACTTACTTGCGCTATT
>CAZCAK010000156.1:0-5021 GCA_964496605.1 uncultured Acidiferrobacteraceae bacterium
CCGACACGCGGATTTTCAGTCCGCTGCTCTACCAACTGAGCTACCTGGCCAGGGGAGATTGCGAAGGAGCCGGGATTATAGAGAAGGCCGCTGTGTTTGTGAATGTGGCGCGGCGCATTGCATTCGTGCCATTACCAGCTTAAGGTCGCGGTCCCACATGAACGTCGTGCTTATTAATCCCTACGAACTCGGCCGTCAGCCGTTTGGTCTGGCCGAGCCCGCGGCCTGGTTGCAGCAAGTCGGGTGCGACGTCGCCTGCATCGATTTGTCGCTGGAAAAGCTCAAGCCGGAAGTCCTGGCCAAGGCCGATTTGGTGGCGATTTATCTCGCGATGCATACCGCGACGCGTATTGCGGCCGCCGCGTTGCCGCGCATCCGTGAGCTCGCGCCTCAGGCACATCTCTGTGTGTACGGTTTATACGCGCCCATGAACGCGGACTTTTTTCACGCCCGCGGTGTCGCGACGGTGCTCGGCGGCGAGGTCGAGCCGGCGTTCGTGGAATTGGTTGCGCGCCTACGGCGCGGCGACCAGACGCCACAGACCTGGTTGGAGCTGCCGAAAATTAAATTTCTGCCACCGGCGCGCGAGCTGCTGCCGCCGATTACACGTTATGCCCATTTGGTTTCCCTGCACGGCGCGCGCAAGACCGTCGGCTTTATCGAAACCACGCGTGGCTGTAAGCATCTATGTCGACATTGTCCGGTGGTGCCGGTATATCACGGACAATTTCGCGTCGTGCCGCTCGAGATCGTGATGGGCGATATCCGCGCACAAGTCGCCGCTGGTGCACAACATATCGCGTTCGGCGATCCAGACTTTTTTAATGGCCCGACGCATGCGATGAAGATCGTTCGCGCGCTGCACGCCGAATTTCCGCAGCTGACATACGACGCGACGATCAAGATTCAGCACCTATTGCAATATGCCGATTTATTACCGGCGTTAAAGCAAACCGGCTGTCTCTTCATTACCGCGGCGGTGGAGTCGATCGACGACGCGGTCTTGCAATACCTCGATAAAAACCACACTGCCGCGGATTTCGTGCGTGCCGTCGAGTTGGTGCGTGCGGCCGATATTGCGCTCGCGCCGACCTTTGTGCCGTTTACGCCTTGGACCAGTTTGGAAAGTTATCTCGCACTGCTGCAATGTCTAGTGGATTTGCAATTGGTCGAAAGCGTACCCGCAGTGCAGCTCACGATTCGCTTATTGGTGCCGAAGGGTTCGTATTTACTTAGCCTGCCGGCGTTCGCCGAATACGTGCAGCCGTTCGATGCCGATTTGCTGGGACATCCGTGGCGTCATCACGACGCACGTGTCGATGCCTTGCAAAAGGAATTGCAAGCGGCGGTCGCGGACGGTGAGGCGCAAAACGAATCGCGCGTGCAACAATTCGCGCGTATCTGGCGCATCGCGCATCACGCCACGGGTCGTACCGCACCGGCTTTGCCGACGTTTCTGGGTGCGCCGATCCCACGTTTATCCGAACCGTGGTACTGCTGCGCCGAACCGACCGATCAGCAGCTGGCGCAGTTCTAAGCCTTATTTACTTTTCGGTGGCACATAGCCTTCCGGCGCCTGTGCACCGCCGGTAAAGAAAAACTTTTCCATCTCGCCTTCGAGAAATTTGCGCGCCTTCGGGTCCATGGGCGTGATGCGGTATTCGTTGATCAGCATAGTTTGATGCTTTAACCATTGTTGCCACGCCTCCTTCGACACATTCTCGAAAATCTTTTTTCCGAGTTCACCGGGATAGGTTGGATAGTCCAAACCTTCGGCTTCGCGGTTTAGTTTGACGCAGTGGACGGTGCGGGCCATGGGGTATTCCTCAATCGGTCGAGCAGTTGTTTGACAGGTGCCGATACGCCGCCGTGTAGCGTGGTGTGCGGCGCATGCCAGCGGATATTGGCGTCCATTATACCGAGGCCGTCGTGGGAAAGTTGCATCGGTAAGGGCGTAATGGCCAGATGAAAATGTGTGAAGCTGTGATGCAGTTGCGGCCACGGCGTTTGCGCGGCGGCGTCCCAGCCCCAGCGGTTCGCGACATAGGTCGCGGCTTGTATCGAATCGGCGCACTCGGGGAATCCCCAGAGCCCGCCCCACAAACCTTGCGGCGGTCGCTGCTCCATGAGTAATTCGCCGCTGGCGTTACGGATCAGGAGCATCACGGTTTGTCGCAGCGGCAAGGGTTTGCGCGGCCTCGGTTGCGGCAGCACGCGCGTTTCATTGTGCGCGTAAGCGAGGCAAGTGTCTTGCACCGGACACTGTGCGCACAAGGGTGTGCGTTTGCACAAGGTCGCACCGAAATCCATGATCGCCTGCGTGTATGCGCGCAGCGCCGTCGCCGGTGTGTGGGCGCGTGCGTGGGCCCATAATTGTGCCGTGACCGCGGGCTGACCTGGCCAACCTTCAACGCGGTGATAACGCGCAAGCACACGCTTCACATTGCCGTCCAAGATCGCATATTGCTGTTCGAACGCGAAGGCGAGAACCGCGCCGGCGGTGGACGCGCCGATGCCGGGCAATGCGCACACCGCCTCGAAGTCACGCGGAAATGTGCCGTCGTGTTGGGTCATGATGGTTTGCGCGGCGCGGTGTAAATTGCGCGCTCGCGCGTAGTAACCGAGGCCAGTCCAATGCTGCAGTACGCTATCCAGCGGCGCCGCGGCGAGCTGCGCGATGTCCGGAAAGCGCGCAAGAAAACGCGTGTAATAAGGTATCACCGCTGCGACTTGGGTTTGCTGCAGCATGATTTCCGAGATCCAGATCGTGTACGGATCGCGGGTCTGCTGCCACGGCAAATCCTTGCGACCGTATTGCGCATACCAAGCCAATAATCGCTGTGCGAATTCGGTCATGGGCGGTTCTGCGCCACGTGCTCCAGGCGTGTTGCGCTGTCGAGTAGTTCGCGGCGAATTTTCGATTTCATGATCGCGGGCCCGATGAGGGGTGGGACAAAAAACTTCGGCACTGATTCGGCGGTGTATTCCACGCGCGTGCGCCGGCCGAGCGGTGCCACATGCCAGCGCTCGTTGCCTTGTAAAAAGTCGCTCAGCTCGGGAACCATCGCCGCCACAATATCACCGTTCGGCTGCGAGTAGATGTCTTGGGTCTTGGTCAGATCGCGACAGAAGACCAAGACGCAGGCATGAAATACCAAGCGCACACGCTGATGCGATGACTCCTGCAGCAAAACCTCGCTGCGTAATAAAGTTGCCGATAGTCGCGTCAAACGCGGGTAGTCGGTCAATGCCTTACGTACCGCGCGGCTCTTAGCGTCGATGATCGCGACGAAGTGAACGTGGTAAACGTTATGTTCGTGACTGACGTCGGTTGCAATAATTTCGCCGGCAGCGGCACCATGCATCACGCCGACGAGGCACAGCCACCACCACACGCGCATCAACGCTTCTTTAAGAAGTCTTGCAGCTTTTGATTTATTTTTTGTTTGGCATCATCTTTTTGCTGATCGAACTTTTGCTGGAGTTTTTGTTTCTCCTGCTCGATACGTTTATCGGTAAGCGACTTCAGGATCGCATTCCAGTCCGGTCGATACTTCGGGTCCGTTAATGGCCCGACGATTTTGAGCGGAAAGCTATTGATGTTGGCTAGATTGATGTTGGCTAGGTAGTCGACGGTATTGGCGGCAAGATTGGCGTTACCCTTGCCGCTCACCTTGAGACCTGCACCTTGCAGATCGAGATCGTCGTTATAGGCGACGCCATTCTTAAGCTGCACCGTGGCGCGCAAGGCTTCAAATGGTGTTTCATCCGTCTGCTTGGGTAGCGGATTCGGCATCTTGCCCATATCAAAGTTGCGTTGTTTGAATGCCTCGTTCGCTGCCTTGGCCGCGTCTTCGATCTCGTGCCCCATCTTGCGCACGTCGATGCCTTTGAGCATGCCGTTCTCGATATTAAAACCGGCGGTGCCATTGAGGCTGGCGGTGATATCTTGCGCGCTCAGACCCTGAGCCGTCACTTTGATATCGGCGTTGCCTTTGCCGACGAATTTATTGAAGCCCTTCGCGTCTTGTAAAAACGCACCCAGCTGCACGCCCTTGAGGCTCTCGTTCATGCTGAGATTTGGTACCTTGCCGCGCGCGTCGTACGTCATGCCGCCGTTGTACGTGCCCTCATAGAGCTTCGCCTGGGTCGGCGACAATTGCACCAAGCCGTCTTTGGCCTTGAGCTTTGCCGCGAGATCGCTCGAACGAATATTGAGCAACTTTAACTTGCCGACCTTGACCGAGCCCTCGGCATCGAGCGCGCGAATGGCATCAATCGGAATCGCAATCACTGCGGTTTGTTCGGTGGCAGCCGGATCCGGCGTGGCCGCCGCCGGCGGTGTCGCACCCGTCGCCGGCTTATTGGTCGGTGTCGGCGGCGCCAGATAACGATCGGCGTCGATTTGATCGATAGTGAACTCGAAGCGATACGCCGGCTTGGCAAAGTTTTGTAAATCGAAATTGCCGTTGAGTTTCGTGTCGTCGAGCGTTGCCTGTAGCTTGCTCAAACTCAGCGCCGTGGTCGAGGCAGCGAACTGTGTCTGCAGCGACATCGCGCGCAAGGCGTTCTTGTCTTGTGTCTCGATGCGTGTGCCCAGCGTTGCCAGTACTTCGCGCGCATTGAACGGCGCCAGCGCGATGCTGCCGCTAAACTGCGGTTGCGTCGTGATCGATTTACCATGAACCTCGCCGCTCAAGCTGAGGCCGGCCAATTGCAAATTGAGCGCAGTGGCGTCCAGCAATTGCTTTTCAAGATCGACCATGAGTTTCGTTTTCAGCTGCACGCGTGTGCGTAAAGGCGTGCCGGCCGTAGGCTTCTTGCCGCCGACACTGCTGACGGTGCTGGGTTTGCTTTCGAGATCGAACGCGAGCTGCACATCGGTTGGTTGCGCCGCGCGCACCGCGCCGGAGCTGAGTTCGATATTGCGCAAATGATAATTGCTGCCGCTGGTGGCATCGCGCCAGTGCAATTCGGAGCGCGCGATCTGTAATCCCTCGACCGTCAGTGCCAATGGCGTC
>CAZCAK010000157.1:0-5018 GCA_964496605.1 uncultured Acidiferrobacteraceae bacterium
CGCCGGTGAATTGATCCAAGCCTTGATGTGGTTGCCGATGATATGGCTGCCGCATTTCTTTCCCGACCGCGGCATGACCATCTTCATTGCGTGCGCCGTCGTCTACTACGCGGCGGCGAATTTCGCCAGCCCCGGTTGGAACAGTTGGCTCGGCGATCTGGTACCCGCCGGCGAACGCGGTCGTTATTTCGGCAACCGCTCGCGTTACATGAATATGGCAAACTTCTGCGCCCTCGCCGGCGCGGGGCTCATCCTGCACTATGGTCAATTGCACGCCTCGGCGCGCGCCGGATTCTCGGTCGTGTTCACCGTTGCCATGTTTGCGCGTTTGTTCGGCGCCTATCAGGTCTATCGTATGTGGGAGCCGCAAGCGGTGCACCACGACGAACAGGCACGCACCTTGCGCGGCATGTTGTATAGCATGCGCCAGTCGCACTTCATGCGCTTCTCGCTGTTTCAGGCCGCGATGAATTTATCGGCCGGCATTGCCGGACCGTTCTTCGCGGTGTACATGTTGCGCGATTTACACTTTTCTTATTTGCAATTCATGACCAGCACCGCCATCGTCGTGCTAGCGCAATTCGTCACGCTGAATATGTGGGGCCGTCTCGGCGACAAATTTGGCAATCGCGTGATTCTCGCCGCCACCAGCGTGATCGTTTCGATTCTGCCGGTGTTGTGGCTGTTCTCGACCAACTTTTGGTTCATCGTGGCGATCCAAGTATTGGGCGGTCTGTCGTGGGCCGGATTCAACTTGAGCGCGAGCAATTTCGTTTACGATTGCGTCACGCCGGCGCGGCGCTCGGTTTACGGCGCGGTACATAACACGCTCGGCGCCATCGCCATGTTCATCGGTGCTGCAATCGGCGGATACCTCGGCGCGCATTTACCGGCCTCCGCGAACGTCGCCGGTATGCATTTCGAATTTGCCAGCGCCCTGTGTTGGTTGTTCTTGCTCTCGACCATCGCGCGCTTCATCGCCGCCGCCTGGTTCGTGCCGAACATTAAAGAAGTACGTGAAGTCCAACACATCACGACGCGCCAATTACTATGGCGCATCTGCGGCATGGAAGTCGTCGCGAGTGTGGTGTTGAATCGTGGGCGGGGGAAACTGTAAACCGGGATGGGCGCATTATGCGCGCGATATCTTGGAAATGTCGGGTTAGTGTTATATCGGCCGACTCTACCGCGCAACGCGACGTCGGCTTAATTCGCCCGTCGCAGGTTTAATCGATACTCGATCCTATGCGCGTCCGACATCGCTATCGGTCGGCGAATGGTAATACTCACTCTCCTGTGCGAACTCGCGCGTCTCGCGCAATAATTCCGCCAGACGCAGCGCCGCGGTGCTGACTTGCTCGCAGGACTCGCAGTGCGGATCGCCGCAGGGTTGGCGCGAGTACAACCAAAACTGAATGGCGCCGGCCAAAATGCCAGACGCTACATCCCACATAGCGTTATCGTCGCCCTTGTCGCTCAATTGATTGCCCAGGCGTACGACCTCGTCTGCGGCGCGGTCGATAACATCGAGTTCATCTTTGTCGGCACTCATCGCACGCTCCTTAAAAACCGATTCACATTGTACGCCGCATACCATCGTATGTACGACGTCAAGCTTCCACCACCGGCGCCAGGGCGTTGACCGCCTGATAACCCTTCGGCAATTTTGCGCCGCGCTGCGCACGCTCGCCGATGTATTTCTCGATGTCGTCCGGCTTGAGGGTCATGTGTTGCTTGCCGGCAAACACCTTTAACGCCGCACCGTCCGGTATGACCGCGACGCTGGCGACAAATTCTTCGCCCTTCGCGTGTTTCGCGCTCGGTACATTAATGATCTTATTGCCCTTACCCTTCGGCATCTGCGGCAGTTCGCCGACGACAAAGGCGAGTAGATTGCCGGTATTGGTCGCGGCCGCGAGCCAATCGTTTTGCATATCGTGCACCCGCGCCGGTGGCAACACCTTCGCGCCCTTACCGACATTGAGCACCGATTTACCGGCACGGCGATCGGTAATCAAATCTTCCAGCTTGGCGACGAAGCCATAACCGGCGTCGGTCGCGAGCACAAATAAATCTTCGGGTGCGCCCATCATCACACCGGCAAAGCTCGCACCGGGCGGCGGCGCGACCATGCTTGAGAGTGGATCGCCGTGACCGCGCGCCGATGGTAATTTATGCGCCGGCACCGCATAGGTGCGGCCGGTCGAGTCGATAAACACTGCGAGCTGATTGCTGCGACCGCGCGCGGCGTGCAGAAATCCATCGCCGGTTTTGTAATCCAACGTGCGCGCGTCGACTTCGTGACCCTTGGCCGCGCGCACCCAACCCTTCTCCGAGAGAACAACCGTCACCGGCTCGGTCGGGATTAAGCTGCTTTGATCGATCGCCTTGGCCGCTTCGCGTTCCACAATCGGCGAACGGCGTTCGTCGCCGTACTTTTCCGCGTCTTGCATCAATTCGTCGCGCACGAGTTTGCGTAGGCGCGCCTTGGTGCCGAGCAGCTTCTCCAATTCATCGCGCTCTTGTTTTAATTCATCTTGTTCGCCGCGAATCTTCATTTCTTCGAGGCGCGCCAAGTGCCGCAAGCGTGTATCGAGAATCGCATCGGCCTGAATTTCGGACAGCTTGAAGCGCTTCATCAATACCGGTTTCGGCTCTTCCTCGCTGCGGATAATGCGAATCACCTCATCGAGATTAAGGTAAACCGCCATCAAACCTTCGAGGATATGCAGCCGCGCTTGCACCTTCTCTAGGCGAAACTGCAAACGCTTGCGCACGGTCTCAATGCGGAACTCGAGCCATTCGCTCAGAAGTTCCTTCAGGTCATAGACGTGCGGCCGACCGCTCAGGCCGATCATATTGAGATTGACGCGATAGCTGCGTTCGAGATCGGTAGTGGCGAATAAATGCGCCATGAGTTCGACCGTATCGATGCGATTTGAGCGCGGCACGATAACGAGGCGCGTCGGATTCTCGTGATCCGATTCATCGCGCAGGTCTTCCACCATTGGTAATTTTTTATCGCGCATTTGTTGCGCGATTTGCTCCAGAATCTTCGCCGGCGAGGCCTGATGCGGTAAGGCGGTCACGACGATATTGCCGTCTTCGCTTTCCCAGCGCGCGCGGGAACGGATCGAACCATTGCCGTTGGTATACATTGCGCGAATATCGGCACGCGGCGTAATGATCTCCGCCTCGGTGGGATAGTCCGGGCCTTTAATATGCTTGCACAGCTGCGCCACAGTGGCGTTCGGGTCCTCCAGTAAATGCACGCACGCCGCCGCAACTTCACGCACGTTGTGCGGCGGAATATCCGTCGCCATACCGACAGCAATACCGGTCGTACCGTTCAATAACACATGCGGCAGGCGCGCCGGCAATATACGCGGCTCGTCGAGCGTGCCGTCGAAGTTCGGCACCCAATCAACGGTGCCCTGACCCAGTTCCGACAATAACACCTCGGCGAAGCGCGTCAGCCGCGACTCGGTGTAACGCATGGCGGCGAAGGATTTTGGATCGTCGGGCGAGCCCCAATTGCCCTGACCGTCGACTAAGGGATACCGATAACTGAACGGCTGTGCCATCAGCACCATCGCCTCATAGCACGCGGTGTCGCCGTGCGGATGAAATTTGCCGAGCACATCGCCGACGGTCCGCGCAGATTTTTTAAATTTCGCCGCTGCATTCAGTCCCAGTTCCGACATGGCGTAGACGATGCGTCGCTGCACCGGCTTCAAGCCGTCGCCGATGTGCGGCAAGGCACGATCGAGAATGACGTACATCGAATAATCGAGATAAGCCTTCTCGGTAAAATGCGCGAGCGGCATGCGCTCCATGTTGGTGGTGGCGCGGGCAACCGGTGCCAGTTCCAGCTCGGTCGCGGCGGGACGTGCCTTGCGCGCCTTCTTTACGGTCTTTTTACTCGGTGTCGATTTCGATTTCTTTGGCATAAGTGGATTCCAACGCGCCAGGCGTTCAGTGTTTTGCCTCCGCGGCTTTTTTCAATGCGCGGTTGATGAGCTGGAGACTTTCAGTCGTTTCCTTTTCGATGAAGCGAAATACCAGCGATGCCAACGCGCCGGAAAACTGTTCGCGCTGGATCAGGCGTATGCCCTTCAAGCCCTGCGGTACGATAATGAAAATGCGCTCGCGAGCGAGCACGCCTTCGATCAACCACTTCGTGCGCCAGCGAAGCTCTGCCGCCGGAATCGCGCGTAGCACCACCGGCTTTACGATATGGCTGCCGCCGCGCGGCAAGGTGATGCTGAGCCTCAGTCGTTCCTTCTCACGCGCGCTGCCATTGGCGGCGCGAATGATCGGATTCCATTTCGGATAGGCGGCGAAATCGGTGAGCACGCGCCAAACAATTTCCGGCGTCGCGGCGACATCGACGTAAGTCTTGATGGTCGGCACTACAAGGCCACTTCCGCTTGATCGCCCTTCTTTTCTAGCCACGCCTTGCGATCCGCGGCGCGTTTCTTCGCCAGCAACATATCGAGCAAGGTGTTGGTGTTGTCGCCCGGCGCGATTTGCAACTGTACCAGCCGGCGCGTGTCCGGATTCATCGTGGTTTCGCGCAGCTGCAACGGATTCATTTCGCCGAGGCCTTTGAAGCGCTGCACATTCGGCTTGCTGCGCGGATGTTCGGCTTGGATGCGATCGAGCACGCCCTTCTTCTCGTCGTCGTCGAGCGCGTAATACACCTCTTTGCCGACGTCGATGCGATAAAGCGGCGGCATCGCGACGTACACCCGGCCCGCAAGCACCAGCGGTCGGAAATGACGCACAAACAGCGCACACAGCAAAGTCGCGATATGCGCGCCATCGGAGTCGGCATCGGCGAGAATGCACACCTTGCCGTAGCGCAGCCCGTCGATTTTATCCGAACCCGGATCGACGCCGAGCGCGATGGCGATATCGTGCACCTCTTGCGAGCTGAGCACTTCGTTCGGATCGACTTCCCAGGTGTTCAGAATCTTGCCGCGCAAGGGCATGATCGCCTGAAACTCGCGATCGCG
>CAZCAK010000158.1:0-5018 GCA_964496605.1 uncultured Acidiferrobacteraceae bacterium
CGGCTCAGCGGTGCCACGCAAACTCGTGTCGGACTGATCGAGCGGGCGCACGGGAGCACGTTGTTTCTCGACGAGATCGGTGATCTCGATATTCAGTTGCAGGCGAAGCTATTACGCGTACTGCAGGAGCGTGAATTCTCGCCGCTTGGCACCAATCAAATCCGCAGCGCGAATGTGCGCATCATTGCCGCCAGCAATCGCGACCTCAAACAAATGGTGCGCGACGGTCGGTTCCGCGAAGATTTATTTTATCGACTGGACGTGTACAGCATCGTCGTGCCGCCCCTGCGCGCGCGTATCGACGACGTGCCGCTACTCGCCGAAAGTTTTCTGCGCCACCTATCGTCCGATCTTGGTAAATCCGTGCGTGGATTCAGCGCCACCGCGATGCAAACCCTGATAAATTACAATTGGCCGGGCAATATTCGCGAGCTGCGCAATACCGTCGAGCGCGCCCTACTGACTTGCAAGGGACAGGAAATCGATACACAAGATCTACCTTCGAGCCTACAACAGGGTACGACAAACGATGCGACGCCTACCTGTCCGCAACGCGCTTCGACTGAAGACCTCGACGCGTGGCTGGCGAATATCGAGCGTCAAGCGATCATCGCGAGCCTAGAAGAATGCGGCGGCGTGCAGGCACACGCCGCAAAGAAACTCGGCATTACCGAGCGCAGCTTGTGGCATCGCATCAAAAAATTAAACATACGCGTAAACCGCACCTTCGCCTAAGTGCGACACTGCGTAGCCCCGCGCAAGGTCGTTAGAAAATCGCTAGCTTAAGCGCTGCACGCCGTTCGGTGTGCCGAGCAGTAATACGTCGGCCGGCCGCCGCGCGAATAATCCGTTGGTCACAACGCCGACGATATTATTGAGTTTTTCTTCCAGCTCGACCGGGTTCATGATCTTCAACCCGTGAACATCCAGAATAATATTGCCGTTATCGGTTTTGAAACCCTGCCGCAACACCGGTTCGCCGCCGAGCGTGACGATCGCACGCGCGACTAAGCTGCGCGCCATCGGAATCACCTCTACCGGCAACGGGAATTTGCCGAGCACGTCGACCAGCTTCGAGCCGTCGGCGATGCAAACGAAGCTTTTACTCGCCTGCGCCACAATTTTTTCGCGCGTCAGTGCGCCGCCGCCGCCCTTGATTAAATGTAAATGTTTCGTCGCTTCATCGGCGCCGTCGACATACACCGATAAATCGCCGGTGTCGTTAAGATCCAACACCGGGATGCCATGTTTCTTTAAGCGATCCGCGGTCGCGACCGAACTCGCGACGGCACCTTCGATCTTCCCCTTGATACCAGCCAAGGCATCGATAAAGAAATTCGCCGTCGAGCCGGTGCCGACGCCGATTACCGTCCCCGCCTTTACGTAATCCAGGGCCGCCTTGGCGACCGCCTGCTTCATCTCGTCTTGCGTCATGGGCCTTCCCAAAAAGCGTGAGAATAACGCGGCCCGGCGTTAAAAAGAAAGCCGAGGCTTGACTTAAGTACCCGCCCCGGCAGAATCGCGCTCTTACCTATGCCGCACGATTATCTGAAAAAAATCCACGACGCACGCGTTTACGACGTGGCGCAGGTCACGCCGCTCGAAATCGCGGCGAATTTGTCGCGACGGCTACACAACACGGTCCTGCTTAAACGCGAGGACGAGCAGCCGGTGTTTTCGTTCAAATGCCGCGGCGCCTACAACAAAATGGCACAGCTGCCGCGCGAAGTCCTGGAGCGCGGCGTCATCGCCGCGTCCGCCGGCAATCACGCCCAAGGCGTCGCGCTGGCGGCGCAAAAACTCGGTACGCGCGCGGTCATCGTGATGCCGGTCACCACTCCGCTGATTAAGGTCAACGCCGTCGCCAATCGCGGCGCCGAAGTGGTGTTATCCGGGGATAACTACGACGCCGCGTATCAACATGCCTGCGAACTCGAGCGAGAACGCGGCTTGACCTTCGTGCACCCCTACGACGATCCGGATGTTATTGCCGGCCAAGGCACGGTGGCGATGGAAATCGCGCAACAGCATCCCGACGCAATCGATGTGGTGTTCGTACCCATCGGCGGTGGCGGTCTCATTGCCGGCATTGCGGTTTATATGAAGCAAGTCCGTCCGCAAACCAAGATTATCGGCGTCGAACCGGAAGATGCGGATGCCATGGTGCGTTCGGTCAAGGCCGGCAAGCGCGTCACCCTGGACCACGTCGGCATCTTCGCCGACGGCGTCGCCGTGCGCCAAGTCGGCGCGCTGACGTTCGAGCTCGTGCGCCAGTACGTCGACGATATCATTGTCGTGAGCAACGACGAGATCTGCGGTGCGATTAAAGACGTCTTCGAGGACACGCGCTCGATCACGGAACCGGCCGGGGCCCTGGCACTTGCCGGTTTGAAGAAATACGTCGAACGCGAGGGCGTCCGCGAACAAACCTTAATTGCCATTGCCTCCGGCGCCAATATGAACTTCGATCGGCTGCGCCACGTATCAGAGCGCGCCGAAATCGGCGAACGCCGCGAGGCAATTTTGGCGGTGACAATTCCGGAACGCCCGGGCAGCTTTCGGCAATTTTGCGGCATCGTCGGCAATCACAACATCACCGAGTTCAATTATCGCTATGCCGACGCGCGGCAAGCGCATGTCTTCGTCGGCCTGCAAGTAAGCGTCGCCGATCGTAGCGATATTCAACGCGTCATCGGTGCGTTACGTACCGCGGGTTACGAGACCGTCGATATGACCGACAATGAAATGGCAAAGCTCCACATTCGCCACCTGGTCGGCGGGCGTGCGCCGAATGCGCAACATGAAATCGTGTACCGCTTCGAATTCCCCGAGCGCCCTGGGGCGTTGATGAATTTCTTAAACAATATGGGCCATACCTGGAACATCAGTTTATTTCACTACCGCAATCACGGCGCCGATTTCGGCCGCGTGCTGGTTGGTATGCAGGTGCCGCCGAACGAGAAACAGGCGTTTCAGCAATTTCTCGATTCACTCGGCTACGAGTACGCCGATGAGAGCGAGAACCCGGCCTATCGATTATTTCTCGCGTAGCGTCAAGCATGAAGCAATTCGCATCGGCCTGCGAACGCAATAAAGATCACATTCTTTCGGTTCTAAAAGACGCCTTACCGGCACACGGACTGGTGCTTGAGATCGGCAGCGGTACCGGACAACACGCGGCCTACTTCGCCGCACATCTACCGCAACTGGAATGGCAGCCGAGCGATTTACCCGATTCGCACGCGAGCATCGCCGCTTGGTGCGAGGAAGCGGCGTTGCCGAATCTGCGCCCACCAGTCGCAATCGATTTATTGAGCGATCTCTGGCCAGCCTTAATACCCAACGCGATACTCTGTATTAATACCATCCACATCGTCGCGTGGCGCGGTGTGGAAAATTTATTCGCCGGTGCCGGCGTGCGTCTTGCGCGCGGCGGCATATTGTATGTCTATGGTCCTTACCGTTATGCGACGCGTACGCTCGAGCCGAGCAACGAAGACTTCGATCGCTGGCTCAAGGCGCGCGATGCAAATTCCGGCGTACGCGATTTTGGCGCAGTCGATGCGTTGGCAACGCAACACGGCTTCGCGCTGGTCGAAGACCGCGCCATGCCGGCGAACAACCGCTCCATTTGGTGGCGAAAACGATAGAATTTTTGGCCCGCGACGAAATATTTAGTGATCGAACATCGACCACTGACACTTCACTTCGCTAAGCCTTCGGCTTTTAACGCGTCCTTCACCGATTGGCGGGCGGCGACGCGTCCCATGAACTCTTTAATCTTGGTAAATCGATCGAGGTCGATCTTGAGCAGCTTATGCCAATTGACGACCGTAAAGAAATACGCGTCCGGCAAGGTGAAGCGATCGCCGGTGAGGAAGGGTTTGCTCGCGAGTTGCGTCTCGGCGTAGCCCAGACGGCGGCCGATGACATTGATTTGGTTTTCGCGTCCCTCCGGAGGGAAATTCGGATTGAATAGCGCACCGAACTGCTTATGCACTTCGGTCGAGACGTAATTTAACCACTCCATCAAGTGCCAGCGCTCCATGGTGCCGAACTTCGGCGCCAGACCCGCTTCCGGCTTTTGCTCGGCGATGTATTGCAGAATGACCTGGACCTCGGTCAATTTTTCACCATTGTCCAGCTGCAGCATCGGCACGTAGCCCTTGGGATTAATCTTGAAATAATCCTCGCCGCGTTCGGTTTTATGCGCCTTGAGATCGACCCGCTCAAGATCAAATGTAAGTCCGGCCTCGCGCAAAATAATATGCGGCGCAAACGAGCACGCACCGGGGCTGTAAAAAAGTTTCATATCACTCTCCTGGTTGTTATTGGTTTACGGATATTGCCATTCCATTACGCAAACGCGATCCGCCGTTTGCGCGTCAATGGGTGACGCGTTCGGCTTTGAGAATTACGACATCTTGCTGCGGTACGTTTTGATGCGGCCCGAGGCTGGCGGTCGCGACCGCCTCGATCTTCTTGACGATATCCATCCCATCGCTGACCTTCCCGAACACGGCATAGCCCCAGCCGGGGGTGCTTTTGTCTTTGAAGTCGAGAAAGGCGTTATCGACCGTATTGATAAAAAACTGTGCCGCGGCCGATTGCGGATCGGAGGTCCGCGCCATCGCCACCGTGCCGGCGAGATTCTTCAGGCCGTTGTCGGCTTCGTTTTTAATCGGGGGACGTGTCGGCTTTTGATGCATGCCGGGGGTAAAGCCGCCGCCCTGAATCATGAAGCGCGGAATGACGCGATGAAAAATCGTGCCGTTGTAAAATCCGCTGTCGACATAACGCAAAAAATTATCGACCGTGATCGGCGCCTTGGTCGCATCGAGTGTTAATTCGATTACGCCGAGGCTTGTGATCAGACGCACGCGCGGCGCGGCGTCCTTCGCCTCGGCCTTGGCCGGTGGACTCGCAGTTGCAGGTTTATCGGCGGCGAACGCCGCCGCATTGAATAACAATAGAACTAACATCCAACGCGCTAACACTGTCATGGCCTTCTCCTATTG
>CAZCAK010000159.1:0-5013 GCA_964496605.1 uncultured Acidiferrobacteraceae bacterium
ACCAAACCGAGCCGGTGCCGGAGAGGGTGACAGGCAAATGAAGAAGGCGATTCTAGGCGCAAGCTTAAGCGCGTTATTAGCTCTCGGTTCCGGTATCGCCGCCGCGAGCGAGGCGCACGTGCCGCTCGATGCCGTGAAAATCGATTTGAGCAACAAGCAGTCGCTGCAGAACGGCGCGCGTATATTCGTGAATTACTGCCTGTCGTGCCATAGCGCGGCTTATATGCGTTATAACCGCATGGGCCACGACCTTGGCATCAGCGACGAGTTGGTTAAGGAAAATCTTTTATTTGCCGCGGACAAGGTCGGCGACACCATGAAGGCAGTCATGCCGCCGGAGGAAGCCAAGGCGGCATTCAATACCGTGCCACCGGATCTGAGTCTGGTCGCACGTTCACGCGGCGCCGATTGGTTCTATACCTATATGCGCAGTTTTTACCGCGATGATCACTCTGTCAGCGGTTGGAACAATATTGTATTTCCCCACGTCGCGATGCCGCACGTTTTGTATGAGTGGCAAGGTCAACAGCGGCCAGTATTCAAAAAGGCCGCCGATGGTGAAGAGGTGTTCGAAAAATTCGTGCTGGAAAAACCCGGCAGCATGAACCCGGAGGAGTACAACAAAAATATGCGCGACCTGACCAATTTCATGGTCTATATGGGAGAGCCGGCGAAGCTCGTGCGCTATAAGCTCGGCGTCTTTGTGGTGCTATTCCTCTTGCTCTTCGGCTGGATCGCGCATTTACTCTATAAAGAGTATTGGCGCGATGTTCACTAAGCGCGGCGCCCGCGGGTAACTGCGGGCGTACTTATTCCTATGCTGGAGAACAAAGCCATGGTAACGCCGACGACCAGAAAGCCGATCATGACGCTATATTCCGGCGCCACTTGTCCGCTGAGTCATCGCACCCGCGTGGTCTTGTGGGAGAAGGACGTCGAGTGTCAGGTCGTTTATGTCGACGAAGATAAGAAGCCGCGCGAGCTGGCCGACCTCAATCCGTATAACGAATTGCCGACCATGGTCGATCGCGACCTGGTGTTATATGGCTCGCTTATCATCAACGAATATCTCGACGAACGCCTGCCGCATCCGCCGCTGATGCCGGTCGATCCGGTCACGCGCGGGCGTGCGCGACTCATGCTTTATCGCTTCGATCGCGATTGGTACAGCCTGATTCATACCTTGGAAAACGGCGAAGACAAAAAGGCAATACAGCGCGCGCGCAATATTATTCGCGATGGGCTCACGGTCATTTCGCCATTGTTCAAAGATCAACCGTACATCCTCGGCGAAGAGTTTTCCTTGGTTGACTGCTCCTTGGCGCCGTTGTTATGGCGGTTGCCGCGCTACGAAATCGAGCTGCCGCGACAGGCCAAACCGGTGTTGGATTATGCCGGGCGTTTGTTCACACGCAAGGCGTTTCGCCAAAGCTTGAGCGAGCCGGAAAAGGAAATGCCGCCTCTGGTATGAACGCTTAACTCCATGAGCGCCTTACGTCCTTATCTATTCCGCGCGGTCTACGACTGGGCCTTGGATAACGGCTTTACGCCGCACATCGTCATTAACGCCGCGGCCGCTGACGTGATCGTGCCGGAGAGCTTCGTACGCGACGGCCGCATTACGCTCAATATCCATCCGCAGGCGGTGCACCAGTTCGCATTCGATAACACGCGGGTAAGCTTTTCGGCGCGCTTCAATGGCCGGCCGTTCGAAGTCAGCGTGCCGCTCCCGGCGGTGATTGCCGTGTTCGCCAAGGAAAACGGGCGCGGAATGTTTTTCCCCGAAGAACCCGCGGAGACACCGCCCCCTGCGGATCAATCCGGCAGCCAACAAACTAAACCCAAGCGCGCCGTTCTCAAGCGCGTGAAGTAAGCGTTACGGCCGAGTTCGGCGCGGCCCTTTTATCCGCGGCGGTGCCGCGCCAATCTGTTGTTCATTTATTTTCCTCCTCGCGTGAGCCAGCATTCTTAGCGACGACATATTTGTCGCCACCCCAAACACACACGCTTAACGACTATCGCGAAAAAAACTAATCCGCGATATGAGGAGGAGTTCCATGTCTTTCCCGTTGCGGCCCTTCGGGTCGCGTTTTGCTGCAGCGGTCAAGCCGCTGTGCTTGAGTGCTGCGTTCCTATTAGCAGCTTGTGGCGGCCCGAGTTCGACTGATTCGAGTTCGGTCGGCGCGAGCGCGGCCGATACCGGTGGCAGTGCGATCAATAGCGGCAGCGGCACCGATACCACCAATACCAACACCGGCAGCAGCGGTGGCACGACTTCCGGTGGCACAACCAGCGGTGGCTCCACTACTGGCGGCACAAGCTCCGGTGGAACGACGACCGGTGGCACTACCAGCAATCCGACGGTATTAAGTGGCGACGCGGTTTATACCGCAACCGTCGCACGCCTGACGAACGTCGGCACCGCGCGTTATACGTATTACGTTGCTACCGACGGTAGTGACAGCAATGACGGCCGCTCCTTAACCAAACCGTTCAAGACGCTGGAACACGCGATTGCGGTGGTCGGTGCCGGCGACACGATTATGATGCGTGCCGGAACCTACACGCCGACGGTGGAAAACGGTTTCTTTATCCGCGGCGGCGGTCAGGCGAATGCGCGTATTAAGCTTAAGCCGTACAACAACGAGAAAGTCGTTCTAAGCGCCGGCAGCCACGATTTCGTCATGTATCTGTTCGAGTCGGCGCCGTATTGGATTCTCGAAGGCTTGGAGTTCAGCGGCGGCGGTGCCAACGGCTACACCCTCAAGATCGACGCACCGAACGTGAACTTGGTAAACAGTAATCTGCACGGCTCCTATCTCGACACTGTAAAGTTGGTGCAAACCTCGAACGATGTCGTTATTTACGGCAATGAGATTCACCATCCCAACGCCGCCGCCAGCGCCAACGCGCAAGGCGTCGATATCGTCGGTGCAGATCGCGTGTGGCTGGCGCACAATTATGTGCACGATATCCAATCGATCGGCATGTACGCCAAGGGCAATTCACGCAATATTATTTTTGAAAATAATCGCGTGGAAAATATCGCCTCGCGCGGCATCATGCTCGGGCAATCGACCGATAGCTATCTGTTGACCGATGGTGTCTATGAAACCTACGACGGCATTATTCGCAATAACGTCATCGTGAATACCGACGATGCCTGCTTGGCAACAGCTTCTTCGATCAACGTCAAGATTTACAATAACAGTTGCTACAACGTTGCGAAGACGTATCACGGCGCGATTTTTGTCTCGAATGAATCGACTATCGGTACACCTGGGCAAAATATCGAAATCAAAAACAATATTATCGTCGGCACCACGCGTCCGGTGGTGAAGATCGGCCCCGGTGCCGTTGCCAGCACCGCCGATCTGCACATCGATCGCAATATCTATTGGAACGGCGGTGCAGCGGTGACGTTCTTGTCGGAAGACAATAGCCTGTTCAGCGTCGATATCAGTACCTGGCGTTCGCGTATGGGGCAAGATGCGACCAGCATCGTGGCGGATCCGAAATATTCCAGCGTCTCGACCTTGCAGTTGCTCGATAGCAGCCCGGCGATCGATGCCGGTGTCACGACCAGTGTCGTCACCGACGACTACCGTCACACCGCACGTCCGCTCGGTGCCGCTTACGACATCGGCGCATACGAAATGAAATAAGCGTTATCGGTACTGTTCGTCGGTGCGTGCAAACCGCCGAACATATTACGAGGTGAAGCGCGAGCTTCACCTCTTTTTTTTGGGGCCGCGCAGTGTCGCGTAATGTTTTTACGCAACAAAAAGTTTCAAAAAAACTAATCATTTCAATAAGGTCCATTCATCCGTAGTGACGGCGCGTCGATCTGAAACGACTTTCGTTTGCGCAATCTGTTGTCCATCATTACGTGCAAGTGAACGCCATGTTCACTTTTAATTTAAATCAAACAACGTTACTCGCAACGCCACATTGTTCCTCGGGCGTTCGCGATTCGCGGAGGAGATAATCAATGCGTAGTTCTTTCGGCCCGCACGGGCTGTCGGTGTATTTGAAGCGTGGTATTGCCATGGTCGCCTTGAGCAGCTCCCTGATCGCCTGCGGCGGTGGTGGCGGCGGTTCCGGCGACTCCAATTCTATTTCCGGCAACAGCATGACCGGCGCGTCCCTCGATGGCACCCTGAGTGGTCCAGGCGCGACGCAAGATACCGCGGCGCGTGTCGCGGAAACGGTTGCGCGTTTGACCAATGTCGGCATCGCACGTCGCACGTTCTACGTCGCCAATAACGGCAACGACAACGCCGACGGTCTCTCGCTCAACACGCCGTTTGCGACCATCGAGCGCGCCCTCGGCGCTGTGGGTCCGGGCGACACCATCGAAGTACGCGGTGGTACTTATGTCCCGCGTGGTAACGGCTTCCCCTTGAACGCCGCTGGCACCGCCGACGCGCGCATCAAGATCAAGGCCTACAACGGCGAGCACGTCTTATTCGACGCCAACGGCCACGGCTATGCGGTGTATGTTGACGCCGGTGCCGCGTTTTGGATCATCGAAGGCATTGAGATGAGTGGCGGCAGCGCCTACACGATCAAGATCGATGCGCCGAACGTGAACTTGGTGAATTCGAACCTGCACGGATCGAGCAACGATATCGTGAAGCTGGTACAAACCTCGAACGATGTCGTGCTTTACGGCAATGAGATTCATCACAATAACGCCGGTCCCGGTGCGAACGCGCAGGGCGTGGATATCGTCGGCGCGGATCGCGTTTGGTTGGCGCATAACTACGTGCACGACACCGCCTCGATCGGCATGTACGCCAAAGGCAACTCGCGCAATGTCGTGTTCGAGTACAACCGCATCGAGAACGTGCATTCGCGCGGCATCATGCTTGGGCAATCGACTGATGCCGACCTGCTATGGGACGGTAACTATGAGACCTACGACGGCGTGATTCGTAACAATATCATCGTGAATACCGACGATGCTTGCCTTGCGACCGCATCTTCGTTCAACGTCAAGATCTATAACAA
>CAZCAK010000160.1:0-5009 GCA_964496605.1 uncultured Acidiferrobacteraceae bacterium
CGGCGCTCAGCAGCGCCCACACGGCAATGTATGCCGGCGGTGGCGACGGAACGGACGACAACGCCAACAGGGTGATGCCGATTTGCGGCCACGCCAGCAACACGATTGCCGTGGCCAGCGGCGGCAATCTTGCGAGCAGCAGATTCAGCGCCGCGCTCAGCGGAAACAGCGGCAGAAATAGCGCGGCGATGATTAGCGTCATGTCCATCGCGACCACACATTCAAGCGCTGCGAGAATCCAAGCACCGCCTGCGTCAACCAGGTGTAAATATCCGATACGTAGAACTCACGCGAGATCAGCGAATATAACGTGAGCCGCAACGCCGACGCGCGCCCATCGGTGCGACCGCTGTTGACGCTGTTGTAGTACGCGGCAAGCCAGCCCAGTACCACTGCGAGCGTGAGCACCGCGATCAGGATCTCAAAAAAGCCAAGCGGAATGCTCGCCGCGGCGTAGATCTGCGCACTCAACGCGCGATCCGGATACAGGAACAAATCGAAGGCGTGTCCGATCACGGTGTAACCGACGACAACGATGATGAGCGAGAGGATGATCAGCGTCATCATCCGCCACGGGCTCTCGGCGCGTAGTCGGTATGTCGCGAACAGCAATTGCGCGCCCGTCACCCAGCCGAAGAACAACAGAATAATCGCACCCTGATGGCCGACGAAATTCTCATCCACCAGCCAGTGCGACAGACCGAGCACCATCAGCGGTACGACCACGGTGATCACTGCCGCGACCACCCAGGGCAAGCGCGATGCGATCGGCTTGCGTTCCACCACGAAGGTATAGACATCGTCGTTCGGCACGCCGTCATGCATGCGTGCGTTATTGATGACACCACCGGCGCCGAGGAACAGCGTGCCCTTGAACATGCCATGGGCGATCAGGTGATAGATCGCGAGCGAAAATGCACCGACGCCGCATTCGACGAACATGAAGCCCATCTGCCCCATGGTCGAGTAACCCAGCGCCTTCTTAATGTCGTTCTGGGTCAGCATCAACGCCGACCCGAGGATCGCGGTGATGAGGCCGACGGCGAATACGAGATGCAGCACTTCACCGGCGTGCACGAACACCGATGCAAAGCGGTTGAGGATAAAGCCGCCGGCGTTGACGATGCCCGCGTGCATGAGCGCCGATACCGGCGTCGGTCCCTCCATGGTGTAGGGCAACCATGTATGTAGCGGAAATTGTGCCGAGCGCGCGAACGCGGCGAGGGCGATGAGTAATGCCACGGTCGACAGCAACGGTAAGCCGAAGCCGGTCGACATATCGGGCGCGGCGGCGATGCGTTCGAACAGCAGCGGCAACGACAGCGTGTGATAGCCCTGATACAGCAGTACCGCGGCCAGGATCAGTGGCAAATCGCCGAGGCGATAGGTGAAGAAGGTCCAGAAGGCATAGCGTTGCGCGGCGATGCGTTGCGTATCGTGACCTAGCAGAAAATAAAGTAAGACGCCGATGAGATGCCACGCCACCAGCAACACGATCAGATCGCCCGCGGTCACCATTAGCAGGATCGCGGCCGCCATGAGATCCAGCAGCATGAAGAAGCGCGCATACCCCGCTTCCTCCACCATGTAGCGCGCAGAATAAACGTGCACCACGAGACTGATGCCGGCGACCGCGAACGTCATGATCGCCGACAGCGGATCGAGATAGAGACTGCCCCAGCTGGCGCCGAAGATGGTGCCGAACACGACCGGCTGCGGTCGTGGATCGTGCAGATACAGCGCGAGCGTCGCCGCGGCGAGCAGTAAGGTGAGCGTCGCGAAGCCAATGCTGACGCGTGCCACGCGGCGGCGTTCCCCGCCGGCGAGCAGCGCGATGATCACTGCCGAAAGCAACGGCACGGCTGGAAGTAGGACAGTCAGTTCGTCCATCTCAATCAAATCCCCTTCAGGTCAGCGCCACAATGCAGTACGCAATCAACGATGCGAGGCAATGCACCGCGGCATTCGGATTTCGCATAAGATGCAACAGTGTCTTGCCGACAACGAGCGATATATCGGCACCATGGCGCGGCATCGAATCAGGGCCAACGATAGGCGGCGCGCGCGCGAGCAGGAAATAGAAATTTGCGATTGCACCGATCTACGCACATCTATACCGGTGTGTCGCGCATGGACGTGGATAGGCGTTTCTTAATACTTATTTTTGATCGCGCGCCAATCATGCTCGATCAGTTCAGCGCGAAATCACCGAGAAAAAGTGCTGCAACTGCAATATCGAAAGTATTTGCATCTACGCCGCTACGCATTCGTACCCGCACGTGAACCTCACGCGCACAAAACGCGCCTCGCGAAAATCTATAGGTCGTATTTTAAATATCTATTTCTCCACTCATCAGTGGTTGTCTATTGTCCGTGCCCAACAGGGCCCGATATCACGCTGGTGAGGGCACAGAGCGGGCGAGCCGAGTCGGGTCGCGCCGAGAGTTATGCGCCGGTGGAGATTGAATTTTGAATCCATCGCGCGGGTGAAACGGTTCAATCTAATTTTCATTTGCAGGAGTGGAACATGGCTGAGAAGACCTACCAAGCAGGGGTCAAAGAATACCGCAAGACCTACTGGACCCCAGACTACGTGCCGCTCGACACCGACCTGTTGGCGTGTTTCAAGGTCGTGGCGCAATCCGGCGTGCCACCCGAAGAAGCGGCGGCTGCGGTCGCGGCCGAATCGTCCACCGGTACCTGGACCACGGTGTGGACCGACCTTCTGACCGATCTCGATTACTACAAGGGCCGTGCCTATCGCATCGAACCGGTGCCCGGCGATCCGAGCGCGTTCTATGCCTTTGTTGCGTATCCAATCGACTTGTTCGAAGAAGGTTCGGTTGTGAACGTACTGACCTCGCTGGTCGGTAACGTGTTCGGCTTCAAGGCGATTCGCAGTCTGCGCCTCGAAGACATTCGCTTCCCGATCGCTTATGTCAAAACCTGCGGCGGTCCGCCGAATGGTATTCAGGTCGAGCGCGATCGCTTGAACAAATACGGCCGCTCGCTGCTCGGCTGTACCATCAAACCGAAACTCGGTTTGTCCGCCAAGAACTACGGCCGCGCGGTGTATGAATGTTTGCGCGGCGGCTTGGACTTCACCAAGGACGACGAGAACATCAACAGCCAGCCGTTCATGCGTTGGAACCATCGCTTCGAGTTCGTCATGGAAGCGATTCAGAAAGCCGAAGCCGAAACCGGCGAGCGCAAGGGCCATTATCTCAACGTCACCGCCGCGACCTGCGAAGACATGCTGGAACGCGCCGAGTTCGCCAAGAGCCTGGGCGCGCCGATCATCATGCATGACTTCTTAACCGGCGGCTTCACCGCCAACACGACGCTCGCCAACTGGTGCCGCAAGAACGGCATGCTGTTGCATATCCATCGCGCCATGCACGCGGTGCTCGATCGCAACCCGTACCACGGCATTCACTTCCGCGTGCTGACCAAGTGTCTGCGCCTTTCCGGCGGCGACCATCTGCACTCCGGCACCGTTGTCGGTAAACTCGAAGGCGATCGCGAAGCGACCATCGGCTGGATCGATCTCATGCGCGAATCGTTCGTGCCCGAGAACCGCGGCCGCGGCATTTTCTTCGATCAAGATTGGGGCTCCATGCCGGGCGTCATCCCAGTCGCGTCGGGCGGTATCCATGTGTGGCACATGCCGGCACTAGTTGCGATCTTCGGCGACGACGCCTGCTTGCAGTTTGGCGGCGGCACGCTCGGCCATCCGTGGGGCAACGCCGCGGGTGCGACCGCAAATCGCGTGGCGCTCGAAGCCTGCGTCGAGGCGCGCAACCAAGGGCGCGCCGTCGAACGTGAAGGCCGCGAGATTCTGACGGAGGCTGCACAGCACTCGCCCGAGCTCAAGATCGCCATGGAGACTTGGAAAGAGATCAAGTTCGAATTCGACACGGTCGACAAGCTCGACGCGCAGAAGCGCTAAGCCACGCGTCATTCACTGAACATTTTTTAAGGAGTTAACGCCATGCCAGAAGTTCAACCATACAAGGCTACCGAGCGCCGCGGCGAAACCTTTTCCTACTTGCCGCCGCTCACGCCGGACAAGATCCGCAAGCAGATTCAATATCTCGTGAATCAAGGCTGGAACCCGTCGATCGAGCACACCGAGCCGGAGAAGGCGTTCTCGTATTACTGGTACATGTGGAAGCTGCCGTTCTTCGGCGAAACCTCGGTTGAGAAAATTTTGGCCGAGATCGAGGCGTGTCATCGCGCGAACCCGGGGCACCACGTGCGCCTGGTCGGTTATGACAACTACTCCCAGAGCCAAGGGACCGCGTTCATCGTCTACCGCGCCGGTAGCCGCTGAACCCAAGCGGAGTTCACTATCCACGGACGCAGACGGCGTCCGTGGCGTGGAATGCGATGTTGATTGAGTGAGGTGACTGCATGAAGACGAATACAGCGATCATGGCCGAAGGCGGGCGCGACGCCTCGCGCGCGCGCCGTGCACAGCTGGTGCAGGGTAAAACTGGGTTGCCGCCGGCAGCCGAACGTACGCGCAACGGCGAACGCAGTGCCACCACGGCGAACGTCGTGGCCGCAGCGCCGATGAACACATCGGTTGTTGCTGTCAAACCAACTCCGTCGGTTGCGATAGAAGCGCCGAAACCCGTCGCATCTGCGCGCTCGGGCTCCGCACTCGGTGGGCGTGATGCCTCGCGTGCACGCCGCGCCGCGATGGTGCAGGGCAAGGCTGCCGTGCGACAACTGACGACGCAAACACACGCCGCTAATGAAACTAACGCCGCGCCGGCAACGAACGCGTCACCCGCACCGACGACATTCTCGACATCGGGAAATTCGCTTGCCGCCGCCAGCCGTCACATTGCGCAGGCGATGCGTGCTGCGCGCGCCAAAAATGGTCGCGGCGATGTCGCACCGACGCGTCCGAGCGGACGCGCGCGTACTGCGACACCGTTGAACTATGCGCCCAAGGTCGCCGCCAGCGAGACGTATGCCGGCGGCAAAGTCACTGGCGTGCG
>CAZCAK010000161.1:0-5008 GCA_964496605.1 uncultured Acidiferrobacteraceae bacterium
AGCGTCGATTCGCGTCCGTTGGCGGATATTCTGCGTAGCATTAATAAGTACAGTAATAATGTCATGACGCGACAATTGGTCCTGACCATGGGTGCCGAACGTTACGGTGCGCCAGGTACGAGCGCTAAAGGTCTACAAGCGGTACGCGATTGGTTGGCGACCAACGGTCTCGCATTTCCTGAGCTGGTGTTAGAAAACGGCGTCGGGCTCTCGCGTGTGGAGCAGATTTCGGCGCGTCACTTGGGTGCGTTATTAGCACAGGCCTATCGCAGTCGCTTCATGCCAGAATACATGGCCTCGTTGCCGGTCGCGGGATTCGATGGCACCTTGCAACGTCGCTTCGCGGGCACACCGCTCGTGGGGCGCCTGCACGCAAAGACCGGCAGCTTGAACGACGTCAAGTCCTTAGCCGGCTATTTATTGGACGCGCGTGGTCGCCGCTGGATCGTGGTAATGCTGCATAATGATGCCAGCGCCGATGGACACGGCGCCGAGCAAATACAAGAAGCAATATTGCAGCATCTATACAATGGCGAGTGACGGAGGCGTAAACACAATGGTAAAAAAATTCATCAACGCAGAATTCAGCGACGCACCGGCCAATACCAGTATGCCGGTGCTCGAAGGGACGCTCGGTCCAGCGGCAATCGATATTCAGCAGTTATACGCCAAGCATGGCATCCTCGCATTCGACCCCGGTTTTCGCTCGACCGCCTCGTGTAAAAGCGCTATTACCTTTGTTGACGGCGATGCCGGTGTATTGCTGTATCGCGGTTATCCAATTGAAGAGCTCGCGCAAAAGAGTTGCTTCGTCGAAGTCGCGTATCTCCTGATGTTCGGTGAGCTGCCCGATCCAGCGCAGTTGGCGAAATTTCAGAGCGATATTCACAGCCATAATTTATTGCACGAGCAGGTCATTAGTTTCTATCGCGGCTTTCGCCGCGACGCGCACCCAATGGCGGTAATGGTCGGCGTGGTCGGCGCGCTGTCGGCGTTCTACCACGACAACGTCGATATTCACGACCCGCAGCAGCGTATCAATGCAGCGGTGCGTCTTGTTGCCAAGATGCCGACGATTGCGGCGGCAAGCTACACCTATAGCATTGGTCGGCCGCAACGTTATCCGTGGAATAAACTGGACTACTCCGCGAACTTCATGCAAATGTTGTTCGGTGTGCCGAACGAAGATTTCACGGTCGATCCGGTGCAGGCACGCGCGCTCGATCGCATCTTATTGCTGCATGCGGATCACGAACAAAACGCGTCGACTTCGACCGTGCGCATGGCGGCATCGTCCGGCGCGAACCCGTTTGCCTGCATCGCCGCCGGCATCGCCAGCCTGTGGGGCCCGGCGCACGGCGGTGCCAACGAGGAAGTGCTGAAGATGTTGATCGAGATCGGCACGCCGGAAAATATTCCCAAGGTTATTGCGCGCGCGAAAGATAAAAACGATTCGTTCCGGCTCATGGGCTTCGGTCATCGTGTGTATAAAAACTTCGATCCGCGTTCGCGCGTCATGCGCGAGAGCTGCATGGAGGTCTTGAAGCACCTTGGTTTGGAAAACGACCCGTTGATGGCGGTGGCCTTAGAGCTGGAACGGATTGCGCTAAAGGACGAGTATTTTATCGAGCGTAAGTTGTACCCCAACGTCGATTTCTATTCCGGAATCCTGTTGCGGGCGATGGGCTTGCCCAGCAAGATGTTTACCGCCATTTTTGCTGTCGCGCGCACCGCCGGCTGGGTCAGCCAATGGTTGGAGTTACACGAAGACGCTAAGCATGGTATAGACCGACCGCGACAATTATACGTCGGTGCGCCATTACGCCATTATCCGACGGGTCGCTAGTTACCTTAGCCATTAACAGGTCCCGGATGCCGTCGGCTCATACCCCCGCGCGGGCTTATCTCGCGTCGCTATTATTGTGTCTTGCCGTTAGCGTCCACGCGCAGGAGAAGCTGCGCGTGGATGAAATCCGCTTCATCGGCAATAAAGTCACTAAGCCATCGGTCATGCTGCACGAAATGACGTTCGAGGTCGGCGACGCGATTGATCAAGCCGATGTCGAGGAATCGCGCCAGGCGATCATGAACTTAGGGCTATTCCAAAAAGTCGACGCGGAAATGATCAATGAAGGCGGCCGCCGTATCGTACAAGTCGCGGTAAAGGAAAAAATTTATTTGTTGCCGTTGCCGCGTATCAACCGCAACGCCGATGGCGACATCAGCTACGGTGGCCAATTGCGCTGGGATAATTTTCTCGGGCTCAATCAACAGGTCAAGATCACCCAGGAACAAATCAAGCCATCGCAGAACAGCACTAGTAATGTACGTGAGCTCTCAGTCGATTACGCGTGGCCGCGTATACAAGGCTCGCCCTATAGCTTTAGTGCCAGCGGTACGAGCAAGGCCAGCGACGTCGACGCGACCGCCGACGGATTTCCCGAACAGAGTTATCATTTGCACGAGCGCTCGGTAAGCTTCACCGTTTCTCGCCTGTTAAAAGACAAGGGACCGACTCGCGGTTGGAGCGTATCGTCGGGACTGCATTGGAGTTACGCCAAACATTTCAATCTCGGCGAATTACCGCCGGATCGATATCGCGATCTCAAAACTGTCGGTTGGAACATCGGCGCCGGGTTCTCCGATGTGCGCGATTATTTGTACAGCCGCGCCGGCGAGGAACACGGCTATAACATCGATCTCGGCATGCCGTGGTTGGGGTCGGATTACGCATACAATGTTCACAATCTTTATCTGCGGCGCTATTACCTCATTACCGAACGACCGCACGTCAATTTGAATATGCAGCTGCGTATGGGTGTGGCGAGCGGCAGCAACGAGAATTTCGTGCTCGGTGGTAGTGATACGCTTCGCGGTTACCAACGCGACAGCGTGAAAGGCAACGCGTTTCTGTTGGCTAATTTCGAGTATCAGCAGCCGATATTGGGCGACAAGCGTTGGCGCGGCGTCGCATTTTTCGATTTAGGCAACGCCTATGCTGGTCTCAACGATATTAATCCGCTTAAGATGAAGGCAAGCGTCGGTGTCGGTTTGCGCTTTCGCATCATCTCCCTGGTCAAAGTTCAGCTACGCTTAGACTACGGTTACGCCGTCGCGAATGGTGACAATAAGGCCTACGCCGGCAGTAATGAATCGTTTTAAATGTCGCCGCGGGAGGAAAGATGCGTCATGCATTGGCTGGGGTGGTGTTGTGCGGGTTCGGTATTTTAAGCAGCGGCTGTATGCTGCACGCCTTGAGCTCAGGTCAGGTGGCGGTGACCGATTCAAGTAGTGAACACCGCAGCGACAGCGCCACTCGCTCAGATGACGCAGCGCCGGCCCCGCGCGCCCTCAATAACGCCGCATTCAGTGAGCGCGATCGGGTGACGATCCGCGCGTATTTCAGGACACCTCGACCGAACCTCAGTAGCCACGAGCGTCTACCGGCGCGTGTTGCGAGATATGATGTACTACCGGCGAACATCGCTGGCCGGGTGTTGCCGACCGATTTGGAAATTCAACTGTCGCGTCTCGGTGCGGGCCTGGAGCGGCGCATCGTCGGTCGCGACATCGTGCTCTACGAGCGCGAGCGCCGTACGATTCACGATATCGTTTACGACGCCTTACCCTGAAGCGCACCGCCTTCGGACGATAGCGCCGCGGCGGCGCGCTTGGCCAGTGCGCGGCGTTTCTCGTAGGCTTCGCGCGCGATCGCAATATCTTCCAAGAAGTACGGCAGCTCTTCCAGCAATAGTGCCTGCGGGCCGTCGACCAAGGCCTTGGTCGGCACCGGGTGAAAATCGATTAGCACCATATTCGCGCCGGCAATAATGCCCTGAGCGGTGACATGTTGAATATCGAGAATACCTTCGGGCGACTTGTCGCGACTCCCAACCGAATGCGACGGATCGATGCAGACCGGCATACGCGTCAGGCGTTTGATCACGGGCACATGCGCGAAGTCGACGAAATTGCGATGCGGGTCACCCATATTGGTTTTCATGCCGCGCAAGCCAAAGACAACGTTGCGGTTGCCTTCGCTCGCCAGATACTCAGCGGCGTTTAACGACTCTTCCAGCGTAATTCCGAAGCCGCGCTTCAATAGCACCGGCAGTTCGCGCTGGCGGCCGACGATCTTAAGAAGTTCGAAGTTTTGCGTGTTGCGGGTGCCGATTTGCAGCATGACGCCGGTGGGATTGCCGGTCTGATGCAGCGCCTCGCGAATCTCGTCCAGATGCGAATCGTGGGTGATCTCCATTGCGATCACCTTGATCCCATATTTGCCGGCGAGCTCGAATACCCAAGGTAAGCAGTTCGCGCCGTGACCTTGGAAGGAGTACGGATTCGTGCGCGGTTTGTAGGCGCCCATGCGGGTGCACACTTGGCCGTGATCGCGCAGTGCTCGCATCATCAGCTCGACGTGTGTCGGATTGTCGACGGCACAGAGGCCGGCGAAGAGGTTGAAATTGTCCTGACTGAAGCGCACGCCGTTGTAGTCAAAACCGGTGGCGCGACGCTCGTCGCGATGGCGTCCGAGTACCCGGTATTCCTCGGAAATGCGCACGACGCGCTCGACGCCGGGCAGCGCCTCCAGCTCGATCTTGTCAAGCGAGGCGGTATCACCAATGAGATAAATTTCCGTCAGCGTCTGTTGCGCGCCCACTTCCTCATGGATACGGGTGGTAACATTCGGCTTGGCGGTGAGGAAATCCATCACCACGCGGAATTCCGGACTGCCCTTGCTCACTTCGGGTTGTAAAATGACGATCATGCTACGGCTTCGCTATTCGACTCGTTTTCGGGCCGCGTATTGTAACAACTCATGACGGAAAGGCACGCACGCGCGAACGATATTCGCCGGTTGCGGCGCGAGGTGCGCATTGAGCGCCGGCGCGCCAGCGGTCCCGGCGGCCAGCACGTCAACAAGACCGAATCCGCCGTGCGCGTGACGCATTTACCGACCGGCTTGGTCGCGGTGGCGGCCGATACGCCCTCGCAAATCCGTAAT
>CAZCAK010000162.1:0-5007 GCA_964496605.1 uncultured Acidiferrobacteraceae bacterium
ACCCGGCGCGCGTAATCCGGCGCGGTGTTTAGGCCGGTGCCCACGGCCGAGCCGCCGAGTCCGGTTTCGCATAAGGCCGGGCGGGTTTCAATCAGACGTCGGCGGCAGCGTTTCAGCGTCCAGGCGTAGGCGTGGAATTCTTGTCCGAGCGTGATCGGCACCGCGTCTTGTAAATGCGTACGGCCACTCTTGATCGTTTCCGCCTCGCGCGCGGCGATTTCTTCGAACGCCGCGACCATGCCGTCGACCGCACCGATCAGGCGCGGTAGCTTCGCCAAGGCGGCGAGGCGAATCGCGGTCGGTATCGTGTCGTTGGTGCTCTGGCCCATATTGACGTGGTCATTCGGGTGCACCGGCTTATAGTTTCCGCGTTTGCCATCGAGTGCGACGTTCGCAAGATTGGCAATCACTTCGTTGGTATTCATATTGTGGCTGGTGCCGGCGCCGGCTTGAAACCGGTCGACGATAAATTCGGCGTGATAATCGCCGGCGATAATCGCATCTGCGGCATCGCAAATGGCGTTGCAAAACTTTTTGTCCAACCAGCCAGCGGCTTGGTTGGTGATCGCGGCGGCGCGCTTGATGCGCGCGTGCGCAATGATAAAGTCGCGATCCGGGCGGCGGCCGGAAATGGGAAAGTTGTCGGCGGCGCGTGCCGTTTGAATGCCGTACCAGGCGTCTGCGGGCACGGCGAATTCGCCCAGGCTGTCTTTTTCGATACGGGTTTCGGTCATGGCGCGGAGTCGCTTCAGTGAAGGCCGAGTACGGAGCGGTTTAACGATGCGCGATTATAGAAGCGAGCGGCGCGCATCAGCAATGTGTTTTCACGATTGGAGGTCATGTGCGCAGCATGCGTTGGTGGTTGTTCCTGCTGGTCTTTGCCGCGGCGATGGTATCCGCGGCGCCGGTGGATTTAAGCCTAAAGGATTTAAGCGGTAAGCCGCATAAGCTCGGCGAGTATATCGGCCGTGGCCAGTGGACGGTGGTGGTGTTCTGGGCCCACGACTGCCCGATTTGCAAGGCGGAAATTATTCAAATGGTGTTTTTTCAAGACGCGCACCGCAAGAAAGATGCGCAGGTTCTCGGTGTCTCCATCGACGGCGACAACGTGCACGATGCGCAGCAATTCATCGACGAGCAGGGCCTTAATTTTCCCAATCTTATCACCGATCCCGGCACTGTCAGCGACTTCGGCGAAGGTCGCTTAATCGGAACACCGACGTACTATGTTTACGATCCGAATGGTAATTTTGTTGCCAAGCGCATCGGTGCGACGACCCAAGAACAGATTGAACAAATCATGCGCGCGAAAAAGAAATAAAGTTTAGCGCGGTGCCGCCTGCCAGCCGGCGGCATGCAAGCGCGCTGGCAATTCACGCGCGATGGCTTTTAAGTCGAGCGTTGCCGCGGGGGACGCAAAGTAGTAACCCTGTACGCTGTCGCAGCCGTGCGCAATCATGAACCGTAATTGCGCCTCGGTTTCGACCCCTTCTGCGGTCACGCGAATGCCGAGTTGATGCGCCAAGGCGACGATGCCGGCGGCGATCGCGGCGTCATCGGCGTCTTGTGGGATATCGCGCACGAACGATTGGTCGATCTTGACGACGTCGATGGGCAGGCGTTTTAAATAGCTTAAGCTTGAGTAACCGGTACCAAAATCGTCGATGGCAAATTTAAATCCAGAGGCGCTGAGTTCGTCCAGGACGTAAGCCGTCGCGTCGGCGCTTTTCATCAACAGACTTTCGGTAATCTCCAAGTCGATCGCCGCGGCGTTGATGCGATGTTGCCGTAGCGCTGTCGATAGTATTTGGATGAGGTTCGGATCGAATTGACGCGCGGAGATATTAATTCCCATACGTACTTCGATGTCCTGGGCGCGCCATTGCGCCAACTGGCGACATGCGGTGTCGATCACCCATTCGCCGATCGGCACGATCATACCGGTTTCTTCCGCCAGCGGAATAAAGCTCTCGGGTGCGACGATGCCCCATTGCGGATGATGCCAGCGAATCAAGGCCTCGACTGCCGCAAGCTCGCCGCTGCTAAGATCGACGATCGGATGGTAATACAACACGAATTCTTGCCGCAGCAGCGCATGGCGCAAGGCATTTTCCATCGACAAGCGTTGTTGTGCATTTTGCGTCATCTCTACCGCGTAAAACTGGTAGGTATTGCGCCCCAGCTCCTTCGCGCGATACATCGCTAAATCGGCGTTGCGCAATAGAATATCGACGCTATCGTCGTCGAACGGATATACCGTAATGCCGATGCTGGCACTGACAAATAATTCACGCCCGTTCACGGTAAAGGGTTGCGCCAGCGCCGCCAGGATTTTTTGCGCGACACGCGCCGCGTCATCAACATGGCGCATATCGGAAATCACCAGGGTGAACTCGTCACCGCTGAGGCGTGCGATAGTGTCGGCTTTGCGAATCGTTTCGTTTAATCGCTGCGCGACTTGTTTGAGCAAGACGTCGCCGGCGGCATGACCAAGTGTGTCGTTAATCGTCTTAAAGCGGTCGATGTCGAGAAACATGACCGCAACCAAACGTTCGCGCCGCGTCGCGTCGACGATCGCCTGCTGCAGACGATCAATGAATAGTGAGCGATTCGGGATGCCCGTCAGTAAGTCGTGGTGTGCAAGATAATCGAGTTGCGCCTCGATGCGGCGCCGTTCGCTGACGTCGAGCGCGAAGCCAACCGATTTTCCGGCGGTGTGTTCCACTGCCGCAGCACCGACCAGAACCGCGACGCGGCTACCGTCGCTGCGGCGATACTCTTTTTCATAGGGAACACAATGACCGAACTTCTCGACTTCGCGTTGCGCGCGTGCATCGAGGTTGTGATATTCCGGTGGTGTCAGCGTATCGATCCGCAGCCGCAACTTGGTAAGATCGCTGCGGGCATAGCCGGTGATACGCAGGAATGTGTCGTTGGCGTCGGTCAGTATCTGATCGCGGTCCCAGTACACGATGCCGATGAGACTGGAATCGAATAAGCCGCGCAGCCGCGCCTCGCTCTCCAATAACGCGCGCTCGGCGCGTTTGCGCACGATGACGTGTCCGAGTTGCGTACCAATTGCCGCTACCGCTTCGAGTAATGCCTCGTCCGGCGGCGCTTTTTTCTCGCCGAAAAATTCCAAGATGGCGATCGGTTCACCGTCGACCTCGATCGGGAATGCAAGTGCGGCGTGAAGGCCAGCAGCGGCGACGGTTTCGCGGCGTTTGAAGCGGTTGTCCGCGGCGGCGTCGGTAATCCATACCGGTTGGCGTCGTTGCAATGCCCGCCCTGGCAAACCAGCGGGGCTGATCTCAGGCAATTGCTCAGTGGCGCGACGCAGGGCGGCGTAACGCTCGGGATCAGCGATATACCATAAGGGCGTCGGATGCAGGCGGCTTTCGGGCGTCTCCGCCAGTAAGCGTACGTGGCCCACGGGCCAGGCAAGATAGGAACAGATGCCCTCGAGGCAACGCTGCAAGGCCGTTTCGAGTGAATCCGCTGCGTTGGCCGCCTCGGCTACCTGCCGCAACAATTGCGCAACCGTCGGTACCGGTGCCGTCGGAAGAATGGACAAGATGCGTTCCTGCATAGTGGTGGTTGCACGCCGGCGCCTGCGGTTACCGCCACTCCTTTTGCGCAGCGCCTATCCTAGACACTGTAGCGAACTCGAACCGGTTTCGCCATGCGCCCCTAACGAAGGAGGTAGTTGAAACGGTGCGCGAGCTGCTGATCGCTGTGCGGCGGACACCGGCAGACGGATAAGTGTGCGGGCTCGGTGGAGCGGCGTCTGTAGATACCGGTAATACCACCACTGGACAAGGTACGCGGATACTATATTAATACCTGCGCGTCTACGTCGGCCGTTCCCGGTCTGTATAACGCGTCGCCCATCTAGACGAGATACACTGAGATGATACCGACCGCTTCCATGGTGTCGCCGGTATCACGAAACGAGGCTTTGGCATGTCATTACAGCGAATACAAATCGGTGTGCTGATGTTGTGTGCGATGTTGGTCATGGGTGTGGCCGCGGCGCCACGCGATCCAGCGACAAACTTCTTCGATCAGAACTTCGGTAATCTCAAAGACGAGGCGGTCACGGCGAAGCAGGAGGGCAAGCTCGGTGTATTCATTATGTTCGAGCAGGACGGCTGCCCTTGGTGCGCGAAGATGATGGCCACCGTGCTCAATCAGAGCGAGGTACAGGATTATTATCGGCGGTATTTTCGTATCATTCACGTCGACATGAAGGGCGATAATGCGCTCATCGACTTTGTCGGCAAGGATACGACCGAAAAGGATTTTGCATTTCAACAACGCGTGCGCGCGACACCGGTGTTTGCATTTTTCGATAATAACGGCCAGCTCATGACCAAATACACCGGCGCCACCAAAGACGTCGACGAATTCTTATTATTGGGCAAGTTCGTCGTGAGCGGTGCCTATAAGACGCAGGCATTCACGGCATATAAGCGCGGGCAAGCACGCAACTAAATGTCTTGGCATTATCGTCTTATCGCGCGGTTTATTGCGGCGATGCTCGCGGTTTCGATCGGCGCCGCCACTGCGGCCGATTCCTTGTCACCGTCGGATCTGCCGCAGCCCCTGACATTAGTGCAGACATTACGCCTCGCCGATGAGGCGCATCCGGATTTGGCAACGGCGGATGCGGCGCGCGCCGCCGCTGCGGCGGACACACAGCTCGCGCGCTCGCGCTACTATCCGCGCGCGTTTATCGATGTCACGCCGCAAACGGTGCAACCCACCACAGAATCCGATTGGGTCGGCGATAATCGCGCGCGCTTTATCGTATCGCAGACTTTGTACGATTTTGGGCGCAGCCGCGCACAAAGCACACTCGCGGCGCGCGCGCTCGAGGCGCGCGAACGCAATTTATTGGAGGCGCGTTTGCAGCGGCGGCTCGATGCGATGGCACGCTTTTTTGATGTGCTACTGGCCGATCTGCGTTACGCCGTCGACAACGAAACCATGGCGAGTTACTACGTC
>CAZCAK010000163.1:0-2829 GCA_964496605.1 uncultured Acidiferrobacteraceae bacterium
CCAGGCCAGCGCCGACGGTGCGCGTGCGGCCATGGCGCGTCTCGGGATTGCGGCGCCGAGTGGGCGGATACTGGCGCTATGTCCCGGTGCGGAATACGGCCCCGCGAAGCGTTGGCCCTTGGCGCACTTCGCTGAGGTGGCGCAACGCAAGCTCGCGCAGGGTTGGGCGGTGTGGCTTTTCGGCTCGGCTAAAGATGCGGAAATTACCGGCAAAATTAACGCGCTCGCGCAAAACCGCTGCGTCGATCTCGCCGGCAAGACGCAGCTCGGCGAGGCGATCGATCTCATGGCCTTGAGCGCCACCGTCGTCAGCAACGATTCCGGTTTGATGCACGTCGCCGCCGCACTCGGCCGACCGCTGGCGGCGGTGTTCGGTTCGTCCGACCCGACGCATACGCCGCCGCTCAGTAGTGCTGCGAAAGTACTTTATTTAGGCCTCGATTGCAGCCCTTGCTTCGAGCGCGATTGCCCCTTGGGGCATACCCACTGCCTGGTCGAGTTAAAGCCGAATCAAGTACTAGACGCGCTGCCGAATTGAACTTAAGGTGCGCGCATGGTGAAAGATGCAGTCGATTTGGCGTCGCTACGACGCGCCTTGGTGATCAAACTGCGCCATCACGGCGATGTATTACTGAGCTCCCCGGTTTTTAGCGTACTAAAGAACCACGCACCGCAACTCGAAATCGATGCGCTGGTGTATCACGACACGCGCGAGATGTTGACGCTGCATCCGGCGATCGACGAGGTGTTCACGATCGACCGCGCCTGGAAAAAGCGCGGACCGTTTCGCCAGCTTGGCGCCGAGTGGCGTCTATTGAAGGCCTTGCGCGCACGCGAATACGATTTACTGATTCACTTAACGGAAAATCCGCGCGGACCGGTGCTCACGCATTTGCTGCAGCCGCGCTATAGCGTCGGCCGCGAATTTCCGACGAAGCGCGGTCGGTGGTGGCACGCGAGCTTCACGCACTTATATAAGGTACCGCAAACGCCGCGCCATACGGTCGAAACGCACTTGGACGCCTTGCGCCGCCTCGGCGTTTATCCCGCGGACGATGAACGCAAGCTGACGTTGGCAATCGATCACGCCGCGGAGCAAACCGTGCGTTCGCTGCTCGCGCCTTACGGCGTGCGCGAGAAGCAGTTCGTGCATGTGCACCCGACTTCGCGCTGGTTGTTCAAATGTTGGACCGTGGAGAAATACGCCGCGTTAATTGACGCGGTGCAAGCCGGCGGTACGCGCGTAGTGCTGACTGCCGCACCGGACGAACGCGAGCTCGAAATGATGCGCAAGATCACCGCACGACTGACGCAGCCGGCGGTCGATCTTTCGGGGCAATTGACGCTTAAACAGCTCGCCGCGCTCACGCGCATGGCGCGTTGTTTCTTCGGCGTCGATTCGGTGCCGATGCATATTGCAGCCGCGGTGCAGACTCCGTCGGTGGCGCTGTTCGGACCGAGCAGCGATATCGAGTGGTCGCCGTGGCAGGCGCCGCATCAAATGATTAGTCTCGATTATTCCTGTCGACCGTGTCGCATCGACGGTTGTGGCAGCGGCAAAGTTAGCGAATGCATTACGCATATTCCGGTGGAGTCGGTGTTGTCGGCGCTGCGGTCGTTTCTCGCGGCATGAGCGCCGCGCCGCGCTTGCGTTTGGCCTTGGTGCGGCAACGCTACGTCGCCGACGGTGGCGCCGAGCGATTCGTCGCGCGTGCGCTACAAGCGCTCGGCGAGGAGAATGTTTCCTTATCGCTCGTCGCGCGCCGTTGGCAATCGGCCGCGGCGGTCGATGTGATCTCGTGCAATCCATTTTATTTAGGCAATGTTTGGCGCGATTGGAGTTTCGCGCGCTGCGCCTGCGCCAAGATTCGTACCGCGGCGGTGGATCTGGTGCAGTCGCATGAGCGCATCGCCTGCTGCGATATTTATCGCGCCGGTGACGGCGTGCACCGAGAATGGTTGCATCAACGCCGGCGCAGCTTGAGCCGCTGGGGGCGGTTCGCCTTGGCCCTGAATCCCTACCATTATTATGTGAAGGCGGCAGAGGCGAAACTGTTTGCAAGTCCACGGCTGCGCGCCGTGATCTGCAATTCGTACATGGTCAAGCGCGAAATCGAACGCTACTTCGCGGTGCCGGGCGATAAATTGCATGTGATTTACAGCGGCGTCGACACCGCGCTGTTTCATCCGGATTTGCGTCGCCATCGTGCGATGGTACGCGCGCGCCTTGAGATCGCCGATGACACTCCGCTATTTTTATTTGTCGGTTCCGGTTTCGAGCGCAAAGGTTTAGCGGCGGCGCTCGCTGCGTTGGTGCGCGTACCGCAGGCGCATCTCGCGGTGGTGGGTGGCGATAAGCGCGAGCCGCGCTATCGTGAACGGGCGCGGCAATATGGCATCGCCGACCGCGTCCATTTTCTCGGGCGACAATCGGATGTGGCTCCTTATTATGGCGCGGCCGATGCGGCGATTTTGCCCACACTGTACGACCCGTTTCCCAATGTCGCGCTCGAGGCCATGGCCAGCGGCTTGCCGCTCATCACCAGTCGCCAATGTGGTGCCGCGGAATTGATACAATCGGGCGTGAACGGTTATGTTTGCGACGCCTTGGATATCGATGGGCTCGAAAGCGCGGTGCGCGAGTTGGCGGTCGACACCAAACGCGTTCGGATGGCGCAAGCGGCGCGCGTGGCGGTGGCGCCGCTCGATCTTGTGGCCATGAGTAGCCGTCTACTATCACTCTATAGAGAACTATTGGCGAGCGAGACCAGTCGGTCTCGCGCGACGAATTAATCCCAGGCGAGGGAGGAGTCGTGCGTATCATATTGG
>CAZCAK010000163.1:2839-4995 GCA_964496605.1 uncultured Acidiferrobacteraceae bacterium
GGCCATACCCGGCCACCTGAAAACTGTGCCCATGAACGGCTATAGCGCTGCAGCCTTGCGCGCCCTGGGTCATGAGGTGCACGTGTTCGATTATCGTTCGCGTCTGGGTGATCGGATCGTGGCGCAATGGGCGAAGCTGCGCGGTGCCACGAAGGAAGAGAAGCCGGGTGTGAATCGGCGTTTGCGGCGCATGGTGCAAGATCTCAAACCAGATTTATTTTTCACCATTTTCGGCGCCGATATTTCCACCGAATCGTTGGCATTTATGCGCGCGCAGCATGTGACCACCGCCTGCTGGTGGATCAACGACCCATTCCAGTTCGAGCGCTCGCTCAAAAAGGCGCGCGCGTATGATGTCGTGTTTTCGAACTCTGCCGGAAGTGTTGCGCAATATCTCGCCGCCGGTGTGGCCCATGCAGTGTTTTTGCCGACTGCGTGCGACCCGACAGTTCACAAACCGGTGCCGGCCGAAGAACGCTACCGTTGCGATGTTTGTTTCGCCGGCGATTGGAGCCCGTTACGCGAGCGCGCCATGATCTTGCTGGCAGAGCGCTTCGATGTTCGCATTTTTGGTCCTTGGCGCAAGAAGCTCGCGCCGAATTCACCGCTGCATGCGCGCTTGCAAGACGGTTTTTTTAGTCCGGCGCAAATGGCGGCGATGTTCGCGAGTGCGCGCGTGGTGTTGAATATACATACCTGGCATGAAACGCACGACCACGGGCTCAATCCGCGGGTATTCGAAGCGGCCGGCTGCGGTACCGTTCAGCTTGTGGATTTCAAGCGCGAGATTCCGACGCTGTTCGATTGCAGCAAGGAAATTATTTGTTACGACTCGATTAACGATTTGCCGCATGTAGTGGCCGCTGCGTTGCAACGTCCAGACGCCAGCGCGATGCGTACCGCGACCCGCGAAAAGGCGCACACGGCCCACACCTATGTGCATCGCATGCAGCAAATGCTCGATGTGGTAGCGACGCTACCGGCGAACAAGACCGATCAGATCCCACAGGTACCGCGTGCACATCGTTCACACTGAGGCCTCGAACGCCTGGGGCGGTCAAGAGATCCGCATTCTGACTGAAGCGCTAGGGATGCAGGGACGCGGCCATCGCGTCAGTATTTTGTGCGCACCGAATGCGACGATTTATCGCGAGGCCCAAGCCCGCGGCTTGCCGGTCTACGCCATGCCGTTCGAGCGCAAGGGCTTGCGCGGCGTCGCCGCAGTGCATCGCTTCCTGAAAGCGAATCACGTCGACGTGATCAATACGCATAGCTCGATCGATAGCTGGCTGGTGGCGCTGGCGAATCGTTTGCGTCGTGATCGCGTGCCGGTGGTGCGCACGCGCCACATCTCGGCGCCGATTTCCACTAGTCTATCGAGCCGTTGGTTGTATCAGCGCGGCGCGGATCATATCGTGACTACCGGCGAAAAGCTGCGCGCACAGCTCATTCGCGACAATGGCTATCGCGCCGAAACGATTACCTCGGTGCCAACCGGTATCGACACCGCGCGTTACTTTGCGGGCGATCGGCAACAAGCGCGGCGCGCGCTAGGCCTGCCGCTGGAAGGAAAGATCGTTGGCATCGTGGCGACCTTGCGCAGTTGGAAGGGCCACCGTCATCTGGTCGAGGCGTTCGCGCAATTGCCCGATCGCAGCGTTCGCTTATTGATGGTCGGTGATGGGCCGCAGCAGGCGGCGTTGCGCCAGCAAATCGCACAATTAAATATCGCTACGCGCGTCGTTATGCCGGGGAATCAATCCGATGTTGCGCCGTGGCTGCAGGCAATGGACGTGTTTGCCTTGCCCTCGTACGCCAACGAAGGCGTGCCGCAAGCGCTGATGCAAGCGATGTTGACGGCGCTACCCATAGTCACGACACCGGTCGGTAGTATCTTGGAGATTATCCGCGACGGCGAAACCGGCGTGATTGTCCCGCCGGAAAATCCATCGGCGCTCGCGGCCGCGATCGAGCGTTTATTAACCGACACCACTGCGGCGCAGCGTCTCGGTCAGGCGTTCGTAGCCGAACATTTCGCCGTTCGCATTCAGGGCCTCGGTGACGCCGTCGGTGTAGAGCAAAAGACCGCCCGGCGAAGTCAGCGCGGCGGTGGCCTCGCGGTAAGTCGAATCCGGCAAGACGCCGAGCGGAGTGCC
>CAZCAK010000164.1:0-4991 GCA_964496605.1 uncultured Acidiferrobacteraceae bacterium
CGCACTTGTCCGGCGCCGAGATAAGGCGTCAGCATGGCAAAGCCCTTCGAAATCGAGACATCGTAACCGATGGTATCGAGATCAAGCTGGTCGACGCCGCCGAGCTTGGTGTAGTCGCCGCGAATGGCGATTGCCGGCAGGGCGGTATTGCCTTTGAGAATGGCGTATTTCACTTCCGCACCCCACAGCGAAATATTGCGCACCTTGCTGTAGAAGCCGCCGATATCGATGCCCCACGGCAATCCCTTCGTGGCTTGCAGACGTGCGCCGGGGAGGTAGTCCTCGGTGTAGCCAAGCCGTTGATACACATCCGGATGATCGAGCTTGGTGTAAAACCCGGCGACGCCGATATCGAAGCCCGTAATACCCAGTGGCTCGGCCGGTTCCAGGGGTTTGTAGCTTGCCGCCGCCGCGAGATCTTCGGAGAACCAGCGGAAGTCGCGTTGGCCGTTGATACCGGTAAAATTCTGAATGAGCTCAATGTCGGCCGCCTGCGCCAAGGAGGCGAAACAGTAGAGTCCGGCAGCTGCGGTGAGTGCACGAAAACGAAACCTCATAAATTAATCTCCATTTAAAAAACGACGCGGGCGCGTCGGTCGTAGCTAAGTATAGGACGGCTGACGTCGCTTGCAGCCCTATTGGCCGCGAATACGCGTCAGCAGTTGGGTGGTGGAGCGTTGATAGCGGAACGGAATGGAGTGGACTTGGCCGCCGCCGGCGCGCACCTCGGCGGCGCCGACGATGCGATCGGCGGACCAATCGCCGCCCTTCACCAGATGCTCCGGTTTGAGCGCGACAATTAAGTTCAGCGGCGTATCTTCGTCGAATGGAACCACGAGACTCACCGATTCCAGCGCCGCGAGTAGCGCGAGCCGATCCTCGAGCGGATTAATCGGCCGGTCGCTGCCTTTGTTTTGCCGGCGCACCGAGGTGTCGCTATTGACGCCGACAATGAGGCTCGCACCGAGGGCCGCGGCTTCTTCTAAATAGGTCACGTGTCCGCGATGCAAAATATCGAAACAACCGTTGGTAAATACCCAAGGTCGCGCCAATTTTGCGGCAAATGCCGCGGCGTTCGGTAGCGGCGGCGCGATTTTTTGTGCGATCGTTCTCACGGAACGAACTCGAATAACTTCACCACGCGTTCGACGCCGTTGATGCGGCGCGTCGCCTCGGTGGCGGCATCGCCTTCCGCTTGAGTGACGAGACCCAATAAATACACCGAGCCTTGTTCGGTGACGACCTTAATACGACTGGCGTCGACGCCGCGCGTGCCCAATAGCTTCGTCTTCACTTTGGTCGTGATCCAGGTGTCGTTGGTACGTTGCCCGACCGAGCTCGGCGGTTCGATTTTGATTTCGTTCACGACGCGGCGCACGTCTTCGATGAGGCGGATCTCGCCGAGCACGCGGTCGCGGAGCGCGACGCTCGCCGCCTCGCCGGTAAGCAACACCACGCCGTTCATGCTCGTGACATTGATGTGCACATTCTTTTTAAGCTCTTCGTCGGCGGTAGCGAAGGCCTGACCGCGCAATTCGATCGCGGCGTCGTCGACGAAGGCGCCGGTGCTGCGGCGGTCGTGCGACGCCGTGCCGGCGGCACCGGCGCCGACCACCGCCGCCGGTGCGCAGGCTTGCAGTAGCGATAGGACCAAACCAAAGGTAATGACGTGGCGCGCGAGAGCGAGGATCGATTTCATTCGAAGGCATCCTTGAGCCAATCGGTACGGTCGCGGTCGAATGTGACGATGTCGAAGCGGCACACCGAGTCGCGATAGTCCGCATGTTGCTGTAGAAATTGCGCCGCGGCGTGCCGAATGCGCGCTTGCTTAAGCGGTGTAATGCTTTCGCCGGCGCTGCCGAAGGTGTCGCCGCCGCGATAGCGCACCTCGACAAACACCAAGATATCGCGCTCACGCATAACCAAGTCGATTTCGCCTTGGCGGGTACGGAAATTCCGCGCGACCAAATTCAAACCCTGTGTCTCTAGATAGGCGCAGGCCTGCGCCTCGGCCTTATTGCCCTGGAGCTTTGCTGTTGGCTTTTGCATTAGGGGCCGGCGACGGCAGCGCGCCGAAGCTATATTGCTCAAGGAAGCTATCGATTACTTGCGGTTGGCCGCGACGAAACCGCGCCCACAATAATTGGCGCTGCAAGCGCTTGTCGCCATCGAGTCGCAGCCCGCTGGTGAGGCCGTTGAATCGCAAATTCGGATCGGCGTTGAGGCGGTTGAGTTGTGGAATGAGCGCGTACGCATCGACGCCGAGCGCGAATAGGCGATCGAGACTGGTGTGCGCAATCGGCGACTCGCCCTGCAGCTCGCCGCGTAGCGCTTGCATCTTGTCGTTGCTCAATAGCATCCACGGCATATCGCCGAAGATAATACCATCGAGATCGGTATCGCTGATCGGATCCGGTTTGCCGCTAAAGACATTCGACGCCGCATACACCGGCACTTGGCTGGCGCGAAAGTAGCTCAGCTGCGGTTTAATTAACCGCGCATGTTTTGCATCGGCGGCGAGGAAGATCATGTCGACGTCTTCGCGCGGACGCGATTCGAACTTGAGCTTTGTGCGTAAGGTCGACTCCAAGGCCTTATGCCGCGCCTCGCTGGTGTTGATACGCAATAGTTGCTTGATGGTGTCGGAGTAGTCGGCGCCGCCGGTGGCGTAGGTCTGGGTCGCGACGACGGTACCGCCGAGTTGTTGCCACTGGGTGCTGAATGCGTTCAGCATGCGTTGCCCCCAGTTATTATTGGGCAATAACACCGCGGCACGTTTCGCCCCGTCGATATAGGCGCGCTCCGCGACCTGCACCGCCTCTTGTTCCGGCGGTAGACCGAACTGAAACACCGGTACAGCAAGGGTACGACCCTTCAAGCCTTCGACGTGGCTCAATAACATCGTGGGCACGGTGAAAGTGCTGTTCTTCGCGACTGCCTCGGCGGCATCGAGGCCGAGCGGGCCGATAATAAATTGCGCGCCGTCGGCCACCGCAGCGGCATACATCGCCGGCGCTTGCAGCGGATCGGCGCCGATATCGAACACCTTCACTTCCGGCTTGATGCTGGATTTACTGGCGCGTTGCATCGCCGCGACACCGTCGCTGACCGCTTGGGCGGCGCTCTGATAGTCCGAGGTTAACGGCAGCAATACCGCGATCTTATTAACTGCGCCGATCAGCATCGGCGCGCTGCTCGCGAGCGTGGGGAATACCGATTGCAGCGCCGGGTGTTGCGGATGGGTATTGCGCCAATCCTCGAGCGCGATGCCGAGCTGCGGCGAGCCCGCGGGTTTTTCCAAGACGATGAGCGCGAGATCCATCCAGTCGGCGACGATTGGATCGCGCGTCAGGGCGCGGGTTTTTGCCAGCGTCGCGGGGTCTTGTCCGCTGAGATAGGCCCAGAGCTGCTTTTGATTTTCCTTAAGTTCGGCGTCGTTGACGATAAACTTCTCGCGCACCACGTAGTCGCGCGCGGCGTTCAAGATGTTGCCCAGCGCTGCTTCCGCTTGTGCACGCACGCGATACATCTCGCTGTAGAGCTTGGGATCCAGCGAGCGCGTCTTCTCGGCTTGATTCAAGATGCGTAGGGCCTGATCCGAGCGATTTTCCGCGATGGCAATTTGCGCTTGCAGAATTTGCTTACGCGCGGTGAATTCCGCCGGCAGGCCGACGAGGTTGATCGCCGGCATCCGTGCGCGCGCCTCGGCGATTTGGCCGGCGCCGAGCAGGATCGCGACCGCCTTCAGCTGATAATCCTGCCGTTGCGGGGGGCTGCTGGTTTGCGCCAGACGGTCGTATTCTTGTGCCGCTAACAAATATTGCCCGGCCTGTTCCTGTTGGCCGGCGCGATCGGTGCTTGGCGGTGACGCGTTCGGTGCCGCGGGCGGGAGGTTTTGACACGCGGTCAATACCAGCGCGAACGCAACGCCACAGGCGCGCGCGGCGATCAATGTCGACTTAGAAAGAAACGGTGCGTGGGAAGGGCTCATGTCGGTTACACTTTTTCCACAGTATCCGAAACGTGCCTGTAAAAGTCCATTGGCCTTCCACCAACGCGAGAAGTGATATGACCAGCGGCGTCTTGTATATCGTGGCGACACCGATCGGTAACCTAGGCGACATGACGCCGCGCGCGATCGAGGTTTTATCCGCGGTCGACGTCATCGCCGCCGAAGATACGCGCCATAGCGCGAAGTTGCTGAATCATTTTCACATCCGCACACCGCTCATCGCCTTGCACGAGCATAACGAGCGCGAACAAAGCGCCGACTTCGTGCGCCAGTTGAACGACGGTCGTCGCATCGCCTTGATCAGCGACGCCGGCACGCCGCTGATTAGCGACCCCGGTTTTCGTATCGTGCGCGCGGCGCGTGCCGCCGGCATTGAGGTGATTCCGATCCCCGGGGCCTGCGCCGCGATTGCGGCATTGTCCGCCGCCGGTCTCGCCTCGGATCGCTTCGCGTTCGAGGGATTCTTGCCGGCCAAGTCGCCGGCGCGTGTCGCGGCGTTGGAGAATTTGGTGCGCGAGACCCGCACCTTAATTTTCTATGAAAGCCCCCACCGGATCGTCGAGTCGCTGCAAGATATGACGCGCGTCTTCGGTTCGGAGCGCGAGGCGGCGATTGCGCGTGAGCTCACCAAGAAATTCGAGACCGTGCGCGTCGGCACCCTGGCCGAACTTGAACGCTGGACGCAGGCGCGACCGGAAAACGCCTTGGGCGAGTTTGTGGTGTTGGTCACTGGTGCGCCGGTGAGCGACGAGGCCGACGCCGAAAGCGAGCGTGTATTGCAGCTGTTGCTGCGCGAGTTGCCGCTAAAACAAGCGGCGCAGCTCGCCGCCGCCATCACCGGCAAGAAAAAAAATGCGCTTTATCAGCGGGCGTTGCAGTTAAGCAAGGAATCCGGGCCCAAGTCCGGCGTATAATGCGCGCGGAGTCGGCTAGACAGTCGCTGCGATGGGTGTAATGCCCGACGTAGAGGATAGTCCGG
>CAZCAK010000165.1:0-4969 GCA_964496605.1 uncultured Acidiferrobacteraceae bacterium
CCGTACCTGCGCGTACGCGCGCATGCACCCGAAGCCAATGTCGCCGACACCGCGCTGTATCTTCCGACCAATGTATTAAAGGAACCGGTGCGCGATTGGCTCAGGCGATTTATCGTCGGCGGGAAAATTAAAGATGCGCGCGTCGTCGTCGATGGACCGGTGCGTCAATTTCCGTTCGATCAAGGCGGCGGCGAATTTAAAGTTAGCGCCACGGTGAACGACGGCGTCTTCAATTATCTTCCCGGTTGGCCGGCGATCGATCATGCCACTGCGGCAGTGCTGTTCAGCGGCAGCGAGGTTTTGGTCAACGGTCGCGGTAATGTGCGTGGCTTAGAGCTGACCGACCTCGCGGTGCGCATTCCCGATTTACGCGCCAGCGGCGGCGCCGAGGTATTGCTCGGTGGACGACTCGGCGGGTCGGTCGATAACGCCTTGCAAGTCTTGCGCAGCGTGCAAGGTTCTCCCTCCGGCTATGTGCCGAAGGATTTGCACGGCGGCGGTTTTGGCGTCGCCGACCTACGTTTGATCGTGCCGTTGCGCGATGCCAAGGCATTCCGGCTGGCAGTGGACTATCAATTCTTAAACGGCGCTATCGATTGGCCGAGCGCGAAATTACATGCCGACACGCTCACCGGCACGCTCAATTTCAGCGAACTCGGGCTGCTCGGCGGCGCGGTGCAGGGCAAACTTCTCGGCGGCGACGCGAAGGTCGATATTCGCACCCTGAGCGTCAATCCTTTGCGTGTGCGCGCGGAGGCCCAAGGCAAAATTACGCGCGCGGGACTCGAGCATGCGCTCGGCGATCCGTGGGCGACGCTCGTGAGCGGCAATAGCGATTGGCGTGCGATTGCCGAGGTCGTGAACGGTGCCTTGCAAGTCCAAGCCGATGCCGATCTGCAGGCGATATCGGTCAATCTGCCGGCGCCGATGAACAAACCGGTCGGTGTACCGGCGCGTCTGAGCGTGCGCAGCGAAAATAGCACGCGCGACTTACAGTTGATTGATGTGCGCGTCGGCGATCTCGCCAGCGCCAAGCTCGGATTTGCGCGCGACGACAAAGGTTGGCAGTTGGCGCGCGGCCGAATTCATCTCGGCGAGGGCCGCGCCGCGTGGCCGACAGTCCCTGGAGTGCATTTGAGTGTATTGTGGCCCTACACCGATGGCGATCGGTGGTCCGCAGTATTGCGTAAACTCGGCGACAATGTGCCGGCAGCGCCGGCAAGTTATAACGATCTATTGCCGGCGATGTTCACGCGCGCCAGTGTCGATATCGCGGCGCTGGAATTATTTTATCGTCCCTGGGGCCGCGTCGCGTTCGATATCAAACGCGATAGCAATGCTTGGAGCGGCAATGTCCGCGGCAATAATGTCGTCGGCGCGGTGAATGTCTCGGGCTACGCCTACAATCGCACTTGGCAATTGAACCTCGACCAATTGACGATTCCGGCGCGACGCGAGGTGCAGGAAGTGCCGGAACCGGAGCGGCCGACGAAAGATCTACCGACGGTTTACATTAACGCCAAATCGTTTCAGTGGGGTAAAGCCGCGCTTGGGCGCTTGGCATTTTGGGCCTTGCCGTTCGAAAACGGTTGGCGTATTCAACATTTGGTGCTATCGCGTCCAGAAATGAATTTATTTGTGAAGGGCGATTGGACGGTCGGTGGCCAGCTGCGGCAGCACACCGCACTCGATGTCGAATTTAATAGCGACGACTTCGGCGCGACGCTCGCGGCCTTGAATATCCCCGATCAAGTGCGCGGCGGTAAAGTCAGCGTGATCGGAAAGGCCGCTTGGGATGGATCACCGACCGCATTCTCGATCGGCAAGGTGCAATCTAGTCTCGCGGTGAACGGCGAGCGCGGACAATTTCTGAAATTAAAACAAGGCGCGGGCAAACTGCTCGGTCTGTTTGATATCAATTCGCTCGGGCGCTATCTCAGTCTGGACTTCTCCAGCATTTTCGAACGCGGCTATGCCTTCGATCGCTTGAGCACGAATGTCACGCTCGATCGTGGTAACGCGCTGACGCGTGACTTCAATATGCGCGGACCGTCGGCGGACGTGGGCATTACCGGACGCATCGGCATCGTCGGCGAAGATTTCGACCTCGAGGTCACCGTCGAGCCGCATTTGCGTAGTAGTATCGCCTTGGTCGGTGGTCTCACCGGCGGCCCGGTCGGTTTCGGCGCCGCGCTTTTATTGGAGCGCATCTTGAAAAAGCCCATCGCCGCCGGCACTCGTCTTTTATATACGGTACAGGGCGATTGGGCGAATCCAGTAGTACGCCGCGTGGTAAAAGAGGCGCCGGCCGAACCGCAAACCCAACCGATATCGCCTTAACGAAGGAGCAGTAATGCGCGCAGCCGCAATCCAAATGGCCTCGGGGCCGAACGTCGCCGGTAATTTACAAGAGGCCGCTCGGCTCATTGCCGACGCCGCCAAAGGCGGCGCGAAATTGGTGTGCCTGCCGGAAAATTTTGCGCTCATGCCACTGAAAGATGAGGACCGCTGGGCCGCGGTCGAGACCGAAGGGAACGGACCGCTGCAAACCTTTCTCGCACAACAGGCGCGGCAGCATCGCATTTGGCTCGTGGGCGGCACGATTCCGCTCGCGGCGCCAACCAATAAAAAAATTCGCGCAGCCTGTTTATTGTTCAATGATCGCGGCGAGCGCGTTGCCCGCTACGACAAAATGCATCTGTTCGATGTGCAATTGGAAAACGGCGAGCAGTATTGCGAATCGCGTCTATTCGAAGGCGGCGATACGCCGGTTGTGGTCGACACGCCGTTCGGACGCCTGGGCTTGGTGGTGTGTTACGACCTGCGCTTCCCGGAATTATTCCGGCGCATGCTGAGCTTGAATGTGGAGATCTTCGCCATCCCGTCGGCGTTCACCGCCATGACCGGCAAGGCGCATTGGGAGGTACTACTGCGCGCCCGTGCCATCGAAAATTTGGCGTATATCATTGCAGGCGCGCAAGGCGGCTACCATATCAATGGTCGTGAGACCCACGGCGACAGTATGATCGTCGACCCTTGGGGCGAAGTTCTCGATCGCCTCGCCCGCGGCTCCGGCGTCGTCAGCGCCGAGCTTGATCGCAAACGTCAACAACAAGTCCGCGAAAGCCTGCCGAGCATTCGTCATCGGAGAATTTATGCAACAGACTGAACTGGTCGAACAAGCCGAGCGCACCTTGCTTACGCCTGCCGGCATCGGCAATCGCGAACTCGATCGGCTGCTCGGTTCCATCATGGGCCACCGTGTGGATTACGCCGATTTATATTTTCAGTACACGCGTCACGAGTCTTGGTCGCTGGAAGAAGGCCAGGTGAAATCCGGTGCACGCAATATCGAACAAGGCGTTGGCGTGCGTGCGATCAGCGGCGAAAAAACCGGCTTCGCCTATTCCGATGAGATCGTATTGCCGGCACTGCTCGACGCCGCGACCGCGGCGCGGGCGATCGCGCGCCAGGGCGACGATCGCGCGAATAAGGGTATCGCGTTTCACGGCGCCGGCGCCTTGCAGCTCTACACCGCCAGTGATCCGCTCGCGAGTTTGCCGGATGCGGATAAGGTCGCGCTGCTCGAGCGGGTCGAGCAAGAGGCGCGTCGCCAAGATCCGCGCGTGACGCAAGTGATGGCCAGTTTGTCCGGCGTGCACGACGTGGTGATGGTGGTGCGCAGCGACGGCACGCAGGCAGCCGATGTACGTCCGTTGGTGCGCTTGAATGTGAGTGTGATTGTCGAACAAGACGGCAAGCGCGAACAAGGTACCGCCGGCGGCGGTGGGCGGTATGTCTACGATTACTTTTTAAAAAGCGATTTGGCGCTGAGCTACGCGCGCGAGGCGGTGCGTCAGGCCTTGATCAATCTCGATGCCGGCGCGGCACCGGCGGGACCGATGCAAGTGGTATTAGGCCCCGGTTGGCCCGGCATTTTATTGCACGAAGCAATCGGCCACGGACTCGAAGGCGATTTCAATCGCAAGGGCACATCCGCCTTCGCCGGCATGATCGGCAAGAAGGTCGCATCGGAGCATTGCACCGTGGTCGACGATGGTACGCTCGCCGATCGGCGCGGCTCGTTGAATGTCGACGACGAAGGCACGCCGACGCAGAAAACCGTGTTAATCGAAAACGGCATTCTGAAAGGTTATATGCAAGACACGATGAACGCGCGCCTGATGGGCGTCGCCGCTACCGGCAACGGCCGGCGCGAATCGTACGCGCATTTGCCGATGCCACGCATGACGAACACTTATATGTTGGCTGGGCAATATGCGCCGGAGGAAATTATCGGCTCGGTGCAGAAGGGTTTGTACGCAGCAAACTTCGGCGGCGGCCAAGTCGATATCACCTCGGGAAAATTTGTCTTCACCGCGAGCGAGGCGTATCTGATCGAAAACGGTAAGATCACGCGCCCGGTGAAAGGCGCAACGCTGATCGGCAACGGCCCCGATGTGCTGACGCGCGTCAGCATGGTCGGCAACGATCTGGAGCTCGATACCGGCGTCGGCACCTGCGGCAAAGAAGGGCAGAGCGTGCCGGTCGGCGTGGGGCAACCGACCTTGCGCATCGATGGGCTCACGGTCGGAGGGACGCAAGAATGACAACGAATACCGCGCTCGCAAGCCCCGCGGAAAATCAGGCGCGTCTTACTGCGTTAACGGAGCAGATACTGGCTGAGGCGAAGCGCCAAGGCGCAACCGCAGCCGAGGCGAATGTCGACGTTGCGCAGGGCCTTTCGGTCACCGCGCGTCTCGGCGACGTGGAGACGGTCGAACACACGCGCGATAAGGGTTTGAGCGTCACGGTGTACTTCGGCGATAAAAGTGGCAACGCCAGTAGTTCCGATTTCAGCGATGCCGCGATTCGAGAAACCGTGCGTGCGGCGTGCACGCTCGCGAAATTTACCGCGGCCGATCCGTACTCGGGGCTCGCCGACGCCGATACATTGGCGCGCGATATC